>CATYJU010000033.1 GCA_958407995.1 uncultured Collinsella sp. | reverse complement strand
CGCTCGCCAACAGCCCCTCGGGCGGCGCGGTGGCCACCATCGCGGTCCCCCTGTGCGGGGCCTGACGAATCAGGCCCTCACACTGGCATACCTCGCAACCAAACGCTTCCCGGATAATTCATGAGGCCGTACTCGTATTCGAGCCTGCCTATCTCTGCGGCAAGCGCCTCCGTCATGTAGAAGTTTTTCGTGCGGCCCGTCGACTTCGCCAGGCGGTCGTACCTGTTCGCAAGGTCCTCGGGGATTCTCAGGGCTGCGGTGGCGGTTGCCATGACGCACCTCTTGGTTAGATGTAATACGTATATTTCTTTCTATCACATCACCCGAACCCCGCACCGGCGTACGGCCGCATCTGCTTTTTACCTTACATTGTGTCAACCGGTCCATGCCCGGCATATTCTGCCGGATTGAATCAACCGTTAAATCAATCCGAGCCTTTAAGGGGCGGTTGAAATCCTTCGAGGACTGAGGGCACCGTCCCTAGGTCGGCTCCTCGATGGCCTCGGCTGAATTCTCCTGCAATCGACCGCATGGGTTCCGGCACGGGGTTCTGGCGCTGCCCGAACGGGGCGCAAGACTCGGCCGTCGGTCGTGCCGGACGGCATACGTTTTGAGACCGGCAAGCTGTTGCCGGCTCGAGGACAGCGGCCCGGTGCACCGGGCCGATCAATAGAGGACTCAGGTTCACAGCGCAGTTTCTTGGGGCTCGCATATATAGGAAGACTTGATTGGCAATCGATTTTAATGAAGTCGGCAGCGCATGTCAGAGTTTTCAACAAATTTAACATGCCACCCTTTATATCCGCACGCGCGTAATTCAACTCATAAGGACCGGCTATCCCTTGTCTGTGACACAATCTCAAACGCACAGAACAGAATCATCAGTCCAATCATCGCATAAGAGGCAGCCGAACCTTCAAGCACTATTCCACAAAGAACAATCTCCGCGCCGCCAATAAGAACTGTTATCAGGCGCTCTGCCTTTTTGCTCTCGCCGCTCGCATAAAAAGGCGGCAAAGCGCACAAGATCACATATAGCCCGGGAAGGGAATACAGGATCGATAGTCCAAGTCCCCCATCAACCGCAGTGCTTTGCGTAAGAATCAACTGAACCCAAACGGCAATTATCACTGAGCAGGTTGTCGATAAAAGAAGACTAGAAATATAGCACGCAACAAAGTCCCGTCGCATTCGAACAGAGAAATCCGCGAACTCTCTTCGCCGCGTGGAAACAATAAGGTACACAGAAATTGCAATAGAACCAATCAGAGAAAACAGCGGAACAACCAGCAATTCAAGCTTATTACCCCATCGATCAACCACACCCCCACTCCAATGAGCGGGAATTGTATCAGGGAGGACTGACCAAGCCGCCCATAGAATCAGAAATGGAAGAATAGAGAGGATGAAAGATGATAACACTGCAGTAATTTTTTTTGAGGCTCTCATCGATTCCGCATCTCCTTGCGCGCCCACATTCCACTCCGCCTTAAATCAAGTATAAATAGATGGCGCTCGGTATTATTGGCGCAATCGCGATAGCGATTACCGCCGTTGTTTCTTTAAAAATGGTAGGAATACATGTCTCCAAGAATTGATATATCGATTGACGAGCTGCCCGAAGCGTCGAGCCTTCTTGATGGACATGACTATTCGTCACAAATCATTCAGCGTATCGCCAGGGTTCCAGTAATACTCGATGCATCGGGATGCCCTCATTCCCCTTTTTTCGAAGTTGAATATGATGACAGGACGATTAGGTTTACAAGTCAAGCAAGTTAATAATCTATGTGGTCAATATAATACCGTTGAACCCGCGTATCGATACCGCTCAGCCATTCGCCTCGCCCCCATCTTACGCATCTTCATCCGGTCTGTTACTTTTAATCTAACAATTCTTTGAGGAACGTAGGTGCTTCTAAATGTACTGTCGACTTCTTCTCAAACTAATCCTAAGAGACAAGGCCGTATGGATTTGTACGCTCGTTCTCGCTGCAGCCTTTTCCGTCCCCATTGCGTTCAATTCACCCATCTACGGGCCCTTCTTTATGAAGCAGGGCATGCAGGGCTTTGTCGACGCATTCAATACGCGCGCGCCCCAGGCCAGCGGCACAGACCTATCTCCAGAGCAGCAAGTCGACGCGGAGCTTGCAAGATACGCGAACGCCGCCCTCGCCGCTCAAACCGACGCCGCCTTTCTCGATTCTGCCGAGAGCTACTACGCGCTCATGGACGAAGGCTTCCAATCCGGGTCCATCGTGGGAGACCGAGAGACCAATGACGCAGACCTCGCGTATTGCCGCGCCCTGAGCAGCTCCGGCATCACGGATATCCCGGCCTCCGCAAACGACCTGCCATTCCTTTCCTTCCTGCCTTACGCCATTGCCGCGGCGCCGTCTTTCCTTCCCTTCATCCCCTTCCTTCTCTCGTCGATACTCGCGCTCGGCGCCACAAGGCCCGGGACCCTGGCGGCAAAGGCGCCCGCGCCCAAATTCCGGCGCCTTATCCAGATCGTGTTTTCGATAATCGTCGCGGGGACCGCGATGCTCCTCGCCGGCCTCGCACCCGGGGGCATTTACGCCTTGGTCCTAAACGGCTTCGGGCAGATCGGGTACCCGATCGCCTTCTTCCATGACGGCGCGCTTACCGCCACGACCGCGGGAGACGTCTTCACGACCCTGCTTCTCGCGCTGCTTGCGGGCGGAACCTTGATATCCGTTTGCTCCGCCGTCCTATCGGCCGCAACGAGGCGCGTCCTCGCGGGCCCCCTTGCCTCCGCGCTGCTTGTCGCGGCCCCGGTGTTCCCGTTACTGTCCGATTCGGCGCTGGAGCATAATGCCGTGCTCGGGCTCCTGCCGCTGGCCGTGTTCTCGCCTATCGAGGCAACGGGTTACGTGGGATGCTTCCCGACAGAATTCATTGGCTCCGGTTCAGGCAGCGCATCGATGCTTGCCGTGGCCCTGGCATACGTCGCGGTCTTTTTTGCGGTCGGCGCCGTTGCGGCACGTTCGCCCAAACAGCCTGGACCCGCGAAAAAGCACCATGGGCTCGAGCTTCTGGACGCGAGCGTGGGATACGGAAGCACGACGATACTTTCAATCGGGTCGCTTTTCCTGAGCCCGGGAACGGCGGCGGGCCTCGTTGCCCCCAACGGCTCGGGGAAAACCACCCTTCTTGAAGCGCTGTCGGGCCAATTTCCCACCCGCATCCGCTCGGGAAGCCTGTTGGCAGACGGAATCCGCCAACGTCGATCAGCCGAATTTGCAGAACTCGTCTACCTGAGCTCTTCGGGCGGCGCGGATCTCTACCCCACGCTATCGGCCATCGAGCACCTTGCTTTCGTTAGGGAGGCGTGGAAATCGGCCGCCGACATCGACTCGCTCTGCGACTCCCTCGGAATCTCCCCATATCTCGACAAGCCGACCCGTAAACTCTCGACAGGAATGAAGCAGCAGGTAAAGCTTGCCATGGCGATATCGACCGATTGCCCGTACCTCATCCTCGATGAACCGCTGAACGGCCTCGATCCGGGAAAGCGGAAAACCTCCTGCGACGCGATGCGCGGCGAGGTGGCGCGGGGACGAAGCGTGCTCATTTCAAGCCATCTGCTCGACGACCTGGCAGACCTCACCGACTCGTTCTACTTCATCGAGGCCGGCACGCTCGTGGAAAAGATCAAGTCGTCCTCGCAGACGCTCAAGCAGGAATACCTCGATACATACGAGGGAGGTGAATGACATGATAGGCAAGAGCTATGCAAAGATAGCGATTGTTGGCTTTGTACTTTGTCTTGCAATGGTGCTATGTGCATCATTTGCGAGGTATAGGTCCGAGCAGTCGTTCATCGATGGCGCTGAAAATGGGTTTGGCATAGACGGGATGTATGTCAACGATGGCGCGACCAGGCCGTCTATGGCGATTCTTGCAGGCGAAGACATGGAATGGCAAATCTGTAATGACGATGGCTCTTGTATGAGTGGTCGTTTGGCCGCAACGAGCGATCCGAATTCGTTTGATCTTCTCGACAATGATGGATCGGATTGCGGTTCAGTTCACCTGTCGTATGCATCACGAGACGGGATGGACGGCATTCTCTACGTCTCCCACGAGACTGGCGATTTCAAGATGCGCAGGACTAACCGAGTGCCGGCTTTTATCGAGGAGTGAGAATTCCTGGCGGTCTGCCGATCAGGCCGCCAGGGTATCGAACCCCGCATTCATCCGTACACACACGGATGAATGCGGGAAGTGTCCGGATGAAGTTGATAATCAAGGAAACAATGCCGTTCTGCCTGGGACGGCTTTAGTCTGGACTTTAACTACAACATCGCGATCGACACTTATCAGCTCGCGCGACGCGCATGGCCAAATCTCGGACGCTGGTGCATGGAGGACCTTCGAGATTTACTGTACATCCAAAACGACGACGCACGCCGCGTGCTCGCCGACTGCGAAGACGAGATTGGCTGTCTACAATGCGATCAGAAACAGCGTGAAGTCCGGAGAGCTTTCTGTGAAACCGCCGCGCCGTCGCGCGAGCCGACCGGGCAACCCGGGCAATCTGGTCCCGGCTTTCCCGGTCGTATTCCTACGATATCGCCCCTAAATCACCAATGTGTCAGATAAAGAATGATGCAATGGCTGTGATCACGCCTACGGCGGACGCAACGACTGCGCCTTTTTTCCTCTCCTTTAGTCCGACGATTAGGGTTGCCGTAAAGTAAAGGGCGGAAATGCAGTCTATGGCAAGCAAAACGAGTTCCTTGGGCGGTTTCAGCAAAAGGTCGCTAGCAAAGAGTAATGCAAGCAGGGCAAAGCCGATTGTGGTCAAGTATCTCGATTGGTTTTGCGACAACATGGCAACTTCCTTTCAGAACATGCAAGTGAAAAGTCGGTACGATGTCATTGCGGTTGCAAAAAAGCCGCCGCCAGGACCGGTTGTCACGAGACCGGCGATAACTTCAGCGGTGCCAGCAAGGTAGGGATCGCGCAGGCAAGCCTCCTCCTTCGCGTTCAGCTTGACCTTGTGAGGGACGGGGCGGTTATTTGCAGATCCGTGAGAATCGCACCACGCCTTGGAATATGAATCCGTGCAGCGCCCGCGCTCAAAAAAGGGATATATCGTAATTTTCGTCGTAGTTGTCTCCGACGTAGATATCGCTGCTCTCGGCGGGAGATCCCTCGTCGGCATGGGCTGCCGCAACGGGCACAAATGGTGTCATGACAAGGGAGAGGCAAAGAGTTGCTGAGACGATGGAGGGTAGGCATTTCTTCATGGCCGGCTCCTTAATCTGGCCTTTGATAGTTACTCGATGTCGCCTCCTTCCGCTTTATACCCGTTGTATTTGGCGTATTTCTTTAATAAGGCAAGAGGTTCTTCCAGTCAAAGGTGAAACCCGTCACAAAGACAACCGATAACGTTGGCGGTAACTGGGGCGGTGCCCCCTCGGCGACGACCGACAAGGTTTTTCTGCTCTCGGCAACCGAAGTATACGGGGATATGCAATCCGACGGCATCCAGTACGAGTGCTACAAATCCAAGGGCGTGACGGGGTCGAACTATTCCGGTGCATCAGGCTATAGCCACTGGACTCGCTCTGTGAGACCGCGCAGCTCCACGTCCTTTCGCTATGTTCAAAGCGGCGGTATTTGCTACAGCTACAGCGCGACGGACTCGTTTTATGTTCTCCCCGCTTTCTGCTTCTGATCTCTTTTAGCGCAAAGCCCTCGCAATCCTGCGAGGGCTTTTCTTTTGGCAATTGCTCGACCGATTCGTGGCTTGAAACATAAATAATCGAGTTAAGGAGACATGGGGTCATACAGCGGCTCTTAGAGCGCCTGCCGTACTCCCCCGCCATTACTTCTGCGACTTCCTAGTATAGAGCCCATCCTAGTTGGCATTTCGATGCAACAGCCCACTTGTCCACCGATCAAGTGAACTACTGGAATAAATATAGCGACACGCTTGTTCGTTACAGCGGCTATATCTGTGTAAATCGCCGCGATAAATTCAGCCTATACTCGGCTGTATACCAGCTACGCGTATGTAGATTCATACCGCGTTAATAAATCGGCTCAAACGTGTGCAAAATGCGCAAGTAGCCGCAAAAAGCGATTATCGCGTAGGTAGATTTTTGGCACCCTGTTGCTTAACCAAAATTAAGCAATTGCTTAAAACAAAAAAGGTCAGGCACTAGGTGCCTGACCTGCAAACTTCTGGTCGGGACGACTGGATTCGAACCAGCGACCCCTTGACCCCCAGTCAAGTGCGCTACCAAGCTGCGCCACGTCCCGAAGCTTTTGTTTGTTGCTCTGCTCTCGCTCGCAACAGGAAGTATATTAACCCGAAACTTTGGACTTGTGCAAGAACTTTTTTAATTATTTTTGAGCAAGTCCAAAATTGTATCTGCGAGCTGGGGTTTTGTCAGCACGGGAAGTTCTTGAGTTCCTGTTGTGCTTACAATCCAGGCCTTATTGGTGTCGGTTCCAAAGCCCGAATCGGCGCGCGAGACATCGTTGGCGACGATCGCATCGCAGCCCTTGCGGGCCAATTTACGCTCAGCGTACTCCACGACGTTATCGGTCTCGGCTGCAAATCCGATAACACGGCGCTCGCCCTTCTGGCGCGAGAGCTCAGCCAAAATATCAACGGTCTCGACGAGCTCGATGCGATCGAGGCGTTCGTTGGCCTTTTTGAGTTTATGGTCCGCCGGGGCCGCAGGTGTGTAGTCGGCGACAGCGGCCGCGCAAATGGCCGTATCGGCCGTCTGGAAGGCGCTCAGCGCCGCCTGGAGCATCTCTGCGGCGGTCTGCACGCGCACACACTCCACGCCGCGGGGAACATCGAGCGATGTCGGTCCCAACACGAGCGTGACCTCGGCACCGCGGCGTGCGGCCTCCCCCGCCAGGGCGATGCCCATCTTGCCCGATGAACGGTTGCCAATGAATCGCACCGGGTCAATTGGCTCGTGCGTGGGGCCGGCGGTGATGATGATACTTTTGCCTGCTAGGTCCTGAGGTGCCGGGTTGAGTACCTCGCAGACGGCCTCGACGATGTCCTCGGGCTCGCTCATGCGTCCCGTGTCCACGTCGCCGCAGGCAAGGTAACCGCTGCCGGGTCCCACCACATGGACACCGCGCTCGCGCAGCGCGGCCATGTTGGCCTGCGTCGCCGGCGCCTTCCACATGCCGTTGTTCATAGCGGGTGCGATCACGATGGGTCGCGGCGTCGCAAGCAGCGTGGTGGAGATGAGGTCGTCGGCGATGCCGGTGGCCATCTTGGCGATGATATTGGCCGTCGCGGGCGCCACGACCACCAGGTCGGGTTCCTGCGCCAGCGAAATGTGGTGGATGGGGTCGGAGGGATCGTCGAATAGGCCCACGGCAACGGGCTCGTTGGTGAGCGCACGGAAGGTGAGCGGGCCCACAAACTCCGTGGCATGCTCGCTCATAACGACCTTGACGCGCGCACCGCGCTTTTGCAGCAGGCGCACGATATTGCACGACTTATAGGCGGCGATCCCGCCGGTAATGCCCAGCAGGATCGTTTTTCCCTCAAGTTGCATTGAATTGTTGGATGCCGCCGTCATCGCTAGGCTTCCTTGCTCGGGAGTACCAGGAGGCGGTGGCAGTATGGGCAGTGCGTAATCTCGCTACCGTCGTGGTTGAGGTCGCTCATGGACGATGCCTGCAGCGCGGTGTGGCAGACCGTGGGGATGTTGCCCTGGATGGTCTCGACGGCCAGGCCGCGGAACTGCTTGAGCAGACGCTCGTAGTCGGTGAGCACGTCGGCCGGCAGCGTAGCGGCAAGCGCGGTGCGCTCCTTGGTGGCGGAATCAATCTGAGCCTGCAGGTCGGCGGCCTTGGCGCGCGCGGCCTTGGTATCGGCCTTCACGCCCTCCTCAAACTTGGCGATGATTGCCTGCGCACGGGCCTCGCGGTCGAGCGCCTCCTTATGGGCGATGACGACATCCTTGCGGGTGTGCTCAATCTTGTCCAGACGCTTGGCCAGGGTGGCGAGTTCATTCTCCAGGTCCTGAACCTCGCGGTAGTCAGAGCCGTCAACGTGGCGCTTCTTGGCAGCTTCGATGGCGTTATTGGTCTGAATCTCGGTGGTGTTGAGATCGTCGAGCTCAATGTCCAGATCCTTGCGCTGGGCGTAGAGCTTGGTCATCTCGGACTTGAGCTTCACATAGGTCTTGCGCTTGGAAGCGAGCTCCTTGAGCTCCGGCATATTGGCAAGTTCGCTCTTGTTGCGGGCGAGCTCCAAATCGATCTGTTGCAGCTTGAGTAGCGTAGCGCCGGCGCTCATAAGTTCTCTCCTTTTGTCACAGTCCACCATTGGCAAGGGTTCAGTATTTTAATCGCATGACGGGGGTTGACCCCGGCGTCAACTGCAGAGTTCATCAATATATCAACGAACGGCTCCTCAGAGCGGTCGTGGCCGAGCAAGATCACCGGCAGCCCGCGCAAGGCAAGGTCTTGCGCCACGTGGTAGCCCGCCTCGCCGGTTACGATGACATCTGCGCCCGCGGCGATGGCGAGCTCTCCAAAGTCGCCCAGGGAGCCGCCTAAAATAGCGACGGTACGGCATGCGTGCTCGGCTTCGCCCCACGCACGCGGGTCGCTGCCGAAGGCCGTGGCAGCACGGGTGGCAAGATCGCGCAGCGTGCACGGGTCGTTGAGCGTTGCAAGCGCGCCCAGGCCGGTGGTCTCGGGGTCGTCCACGTGCTCCAGTGAGCTCACGGGTGCGGCACCCAGCAGCTCGCTCAGGCAGATGCGGGCTTCTTGCGAGCGGTCCAGGTTGGTGTGGAGCGAGATAATGCTCACCCCGCAGCGGGCAGCTTCGTAGAGGGCCGCGCTGCACTGGGGTCGTGTGGCATCCGCCGGGCAAAAGGCCTCGGGTGCCTTGATGTATATGGGATGATGCGTCAGCAGCACGTTGGCGCCGGCTTCTTGGGCGCGGCGAACATTAGCCTCGGTCGCATCGAGTGCGCAGGCAACGCCGGTGATCTCCGCGGCCGGATCGCCAACGGAGAGTCCTACGTGATCCCAGCCCTCGGCGTCCGCTTTGGGATAGCGTGCCAGCAGCGCGCGCTCAAGCTCGGCGACGATCATGCGGCACCCACGATCGAGAGCAGCGTCTGGGCGAACTCGTCCAGATCGCTCGGATTCACGCGGTCATCAAAGGAAATGCGCAGTGCGCCCAATGCCTGCTCGCGACCGATGCCCATCGCGCTCAAAACGTGGCTGGGGTCCATACTGCCGCTCGAGCATGCCGAGCCTGCCGATACCTCAAAGCCGGCGGCGTCGAGCTTGATGATGAGCTCCTCGGAGTCCATGCCGTCAATGTAGATCGAAACCATACCCGGCAGACGATCGGCCTGCGCGTAGTCGCCCATCGTGGCGTGAATGCGAGGATGGGCCGTAAGCGTGGCGTAGAGCTTATCGGATAAGGCCTGTAGCGTTGTGCGCTCCTGGGCCACATGGGGCGCCAGCGTGCGGGCGGCGGCGGCAAAAGCCAGCTGTGTACGCAGGTCCTGCGTGCCCGCGCGACGTCCGGCTTCCTGTCCGCCGCCAAAAATGCGGGGGCGCAGTGGCGTGCGGGTCTTAACGTAAAGCGCGCCGGATGCCACAGGACCGCCAATTTTATGGGCGGCGACGGACATGGCATCGACGCCCAGCTCGGCGGCATCGAGCGGAATGTGCAGATACCCCTGGATGGCATCGGTGTGGAACAGGGCGCCCACGGTATGCGCGGCCGCGGCAAGCTCGCGGATGGGCTGCACCACGCCGGTCTCGTTGTTGGCAACCATGATGCTCACGAGCGCCACGTCGTCGCCTAGCAGCTCGACAAGCGCGGCAGGCTCAATGTAGCCCGCGCGGCAGGGCTGCACCAGGTCGACGGTAAAGCCGGCGGCACGCAGCAGCGGGAGGTTGTCCAGAATCGAATCGTGCTCGATGGCAGATACGATCACGCGGTTACGCATGCGATCGCGCTGACGAGCGCCCTCGGCAAGACCGAGCAGCGCCAGCTGGTTGGCTTCGGTGCCGCCGTTGGTAAGGATGATCTCGGACGGGCGAACGCGTGCGCCAAAGCTACGGGCGATCTCGCGACGGGCGACTTCCAGGCGTGCGGCGGCCTTGCGGCCAAGCGAGTGCAGCGAGTTGGGGTTGACGCCGGCAAGCTCGCTGTCGTCGTACTCGCGCTGCGCAAGGAGCGCCTCGGCGCGCATAGGCGTCGAGGCGGCGTAGTCAAGATTCACGGGTATGCGGTTTTGACCTGCGGTCATAAGGGTTTATGCCTCCTGTGCGGCCTCGTTGCCCAGCTTCTGCAGCAGCGCAACCTCGGCAGCGGGATCTTCGGACTTAAATACGGCGGAGCCGGCCACGAGCACGTTGGCGCCTGCCTTGACGACCTCGGCAATGTTCTTGGAAGAAATACCGCCGTCGACCTCGATGAGGGGCGACACGCCGTGGCGCTCGCACATGGCTTTGAGCTCGTGGAGCTTATGCAGAGTGCCCGGGATAAAGCTCTGGCCGCCAAAGCCGGGGTTCACGCTCATGAGCAGCACCATGTCAACAATGTCGATGATGCTATCGAGCACGCAGACGGGCGTGGCGGGGTTGAGCACCACACCGGCCTTGACGCCGCGCTGCTGCAGATGCGTGAGCGTGCGGTGCAGGTGCGTGGAGGCCTCGTAGTGCACGGTGATCATATCGGCACCGGCATCGGCATACCAATCGACCGTCTCGTCGGGATTCGACACCATCAGGTGCGCGTCGACCGGCACGTCGGTGGAGCGCTTGACGGCCTTGAGGATGTCAACGCCAAAGGTGAGGTTGCCGGTAAAGTGACCGTCCATAACGTCGAAGTGCACGTAGTCGGCGCAGGCGATTTTGTCGAGCTCGCCCTTGAGGTTGGCCATGTCGGCCGAAAGGACGGACGGAGCGATTTTGATGGAACCCATGGTGGAAGCCTTTCTGCGTTAGTCGGTGAGTCCGTAGAACTCTTGGGAGGGTACGCGGTCGGTAAGAATCTCGAGCGCCCTATCCAAAGTAACACCGTTGTAGAGCGTTTGCTCCACGGCAAAGGTGAGCGGAATGTCTACGCCCAGTGAACGGGCGAGTTCGCTGACGCTGCGGGCCGCGACGGCGCCTTCGACCACCATATGCGTGCGCGTCTGATACTCGTTGAGTGACACGCCGTGGGCAAACTCGTAGCCAAAGGTGCGGTTGCGCGAATGCTCCGAGGTGCAGGTGGCAATGAGGTCGCCCATGCCGGCGAGTCCCATGCAGGTCATAGCTTGACCGCCGCGGGCGTGCACCAGACGGCTGATCTCGGCCAGGCCGCGCGTCATGATAAGGGCAAGCGTATTGTCGCCGGCACCGGTGCCGGCGGAGATGCCGCACACGATGGCGATAACGTTTTTCATGGCACCGCAAACCTCGACGCCGGTCATGTCCTGCGACAGGTAGATGCGGAAGGCCGTGGATAGGAGCAGGTCCTTAAAGGTCTCCCCTATCTGCGGATCTTTGCTTGCGATGACGGCGGCAGAAAGTCCGCCGCGGCAGATTTCCTCAGCATGGTTGGGGCCCGAGAGCGCCGCCACGCGCGACTCGTTGCCGATCTCGCTGGCGATGACCTCGCTCATGAGCAGGCCGGACTCGGGCTCAATGCCCTTGGTGAGGCACAGAACCGGCGTCTCGTCCGCGATGTACGGCGCCGCCTGGTGGCAGACGTCGCGCAGGTGCGTCGAAGGCACGGCAAAGATGATCGCATCGGCACCGTCGAGCGCCTGGGCGAGCTCGGTCGTTGCCACCACGTTGTCCGGCAGCTCGTAGCCCACCAGATAGCGAGGGTTTCGGTGCTCGCCGTTAATACCGGCGGCCGTCTGCTCGCTGTGGGCCCACATGGTCACGCGCTCGGCCCGCGCGGCGGCAAGGCCCGCGACGGCGGTTCCCCAGGAGCCGGAGCCAATCAGCGCAACATTCATGACTCTCTCCTACTTATCGTCGGGCTCGGTGACGCGCTTGGTAAACGAGAGCTTGGACTCCTTACCCGTCATGAGCTTTTTGATGTTCGCACGATGGGCCCACACCACAGTAATGCCGATCAGCGCCATGCAAAACTTAAGTCCGAGGCTGCTGTACGGAAAGACCGCGCAGGCAGCGATGGGAAGACCGATGGCCGCGGCAAGCGAGCCCACCGACACAAACTTGGTGATGGCGACGGCCACGATAAACATGCCCAGCAGCGACAGGCCAATAGGCCAGTACCAGGCGAGGATGACGCCCAGACCAACTGCGATGCCCTTGCCGCCATGGAAGTTGAGGTAGGGCGAGAAGATATGGCCCCACACGGCTGCCAGGCAGATGACGCCGAGCATCCAGTCGCCGGCGGCACCGGGGGCCATAATGCTCACGGGGAAGCCATAGCCCAAGTCGGCAATGAGCGGACGCGCGATAAGGACGCAGATGGCGCCCTTAAGGCAGTCGAGCAGCAGCGTGAGCGCGGCCACCTTGGGGCCGGCCACGCGCAGTGCGTTGGTGGTGCCGATGTTGCCGGAGCCAGCCTTGCGAATGTCGGTGTGGTTGAACACGCGGCCCAGGATCAGTCCAAACGGAATCGCCCCGATAAAGAACGAGACCACGGCGCAGATGGCGGTCAGCAGAATCGGACTAAGCATCCTTTTGCTCCTTCTTCCTAAAGAAGAGTCGAATGGGCGTGCCGGCAAAGTCGAAGGTCGAGCGCATACGGTTCTCCACATAGCGCTGGTAGGTGTCGTTGACCAGGTCGCTGTGGTTGACGAAGAACGTGAACGTCGGCGGGTTGACGCCCGTCTGGGTCACGTAGTGCATACGCAGGCGGCGCTTGCCGTCCACCACGGTATGACCGAACTCGCGCAGGTCGGTGAGGAACGTGTTGAGGCGTGAGGTGCTAATCTTCTGCGAGCGCGTCTTCTCGGCAGCGTCTACCATCGCCCAGATCTTCTCGACGCTGCGGCCGGTCAGGGCAGAGATGCGCAGGTACTGGGCCCAGGGAGCCATGACGCCCAGACGGCGGTCGATGGTCTCCATGCAGGCCTCACGCTTACGGTCGTCGTCGAGCAGATCCCACTTGTTGAGCAGCACAACGATGGCGCAGCCGCGCTCGATGGCCAAGCCCATGACCTTCTGGTCCTGCTCGGTGACGCCCACGGAGGCGTCGACGACGAGCAACGCTACGTCGGCGCGGTCGATGGCGCGCAGGCCGCGGACCATGGAGTAGTACTCGATGTTCTCGTACACGGTGCTCTTCTTGCGGATGCCCGCAGTGTCGACCATGCGGTAGTGCTTGCCGTTGCGCTCGACGACGGTGTCGATGGCATCGCGCGTGGTGCCGGCGATGTTGGACACGATGGAGCGGTCGGCGCCCAGGATGCGGTTAAACAGCGAGGACTTACCGGCGTTGGGTCGGCCGATGATGGCCACGTTCAGCGCATCGGGGAACTCGTCGGCGATCTCGTCCTCCTCCTCGGGCAACAGGGCCACGATGTCGTCGAGCAGGTCGCCCGTGCCGTGACCGTGCAGGGCCGAGAGCGGCGTGGGCTCACCGATGCCGAGCGAATAGAACTCCCAGATGCTGTCGTTCTCACGATCGGGGTTGTCGAGCTTGTTCACCAGCAGAAAGACCGGCTTGTCGCAGCGCTTGAGCATGCGGGCGACCGACTCGTCCTCCTCGGTGACGCCGGTGCGGCCGTCGACCACAAACAGGATGACGGCGGCTTCCTCGGCGGCGGCGAGGGCCTGGTCGCGAATGGACGTGGCGAAGACGTCATCGCTCTTGAGCGGTTCGATGCCGCCCGTGTCGACGATGGTGAACTTGCGGCCGTTCCAATCGGCCGTGTGATACGAGCGGTCGCGCGTGACGCCGCGGGACTCGTGGACGATGGCGTCCGAGGTCTGGGCCAGGCGGTTAACGAGCGTGGACTTGCCCACGTTGGGGCGTCCGACGACGGCGACGATAGGTTTCATCTGCTCTCCTTTAATGGGTGGGGTCAGTGGAAGTGTTAGAGTCCGCGGGCATAATGCCAAGGATATGCTCCAGGGTATCGAGCAGCTCATGCGGCATGGTCGACACCACATGAACCTCGGCGCCGCGACTGGTAAGGCTTGCGAGTAAATCGTCACGATGATACTCGTCAAGCGTCATGCCGTCAGCGTTGAACATGAGCTTAGGCACAAAGAGCATAACCCCAGAGAGGTCCTGCGGCAGCTGCTCCAGAATGTCACACGCGACGATGAGGCCGGTCACGTCCACGTTGCCGCCAAAGTAGCGGTTCTTGATGGCCGTGACAGTGCCGGCGAGACCATGCGGCGACTCCACAAAGCGGGCCACCGTGTCGCGTGCGCTGGCGCCCGAGAGGCACAGCAGGTTCTGGTTGCGCTCGGCAATGCCAGCGCGGACGCGGGCCAGACGCTCGGCGTCGGTAGCCAGCACGTCGTCGGTCTCGTCCAGATATGAGCGGATCATGCCGATGCCGTCGTAGTACTGCGGGTAACCGTCGTAAAAGTCTGCCTCGGGAGGATCGATGCCGGCGTCCAGATAGAACTCGTCGCTCATCTGAAAGGTGTGGCGGCCAAAGCGCTCATAGGCGCGGTCCTGGAACGGTCGGATCATGGCAATGGTCTCGCGCGCTAGCTCGGGCTTGTCGCTGTAGGACCAGCTAAAACGGTTCTGATGCTTGGTAAAACCAAGCGGCACAATGCCCAGGCTTGTGATTTGCTCGTGCTCCTCGCAAAAGCGCAGGGTCTTTTCCAGCTCCTCGCCGTCGTTCATGCCGGGGCACAACACGATCTGCGCGTGAATCTCGATGCCGGCGGCCATGATGGCCTCGAGCACATCCATGCCGCGCTGGGCGTTGCAGCCCATCATGCGTCGGCGGACATCGGGGCTCACGGCGTGGACCGACACGTTCATGGGGCTCATGTTGCGTTGGATGACGTTTTGCACGTCCTCGTCGGTGAGGTTCGTAAGCGTGACGAAGTTGCCCTGCAAAAAGCTTAGGCGATAGTCGTCGTCGCGAATATAGAGCGTGGAGCGGCCGCCCTTGGGCAGCATAGTCATAAAGCAGAACACGCAGGCATTCACACAGGTACGCATGCCGTCGAAGATGGGACCATCGAATTCAAGGCCCCAGTCCTCTCCCGGGAAGCGGTCGAGCTCGACGGGGGTGACGCTGTTGTCGCGCGGGTCGAAAACCTCGAGTTCGACGCTGTCGTCGTCGGCCTCCCAGAGCCACACGATCATGTCGGTGAGCTGCTCGCCGTTGACCGTGAGCACGCGCATGCCCGGCTCGATACCCACATCCCATGCGGGCGATTCGGGACGCACGTTTTTAACGAGCGCGCCCACACCCGGCTCGGGGTCGCGGCTGCGCCCGTAATCGGCCACCTCGGCGGCGTATGCGGGTACGGTCTGGTCCATGGTTAGCGGCAAAGCTCCTTGATGCGCTCGACGGCGCGCTCGATGTGTTCTTGCGGGGTGGAGGCTCCGGCGGTGATGCCGATGTGGCGCGCCTCGGCAAACCAAGCGGCCTGGAGCTCGGAAGCTTCCTCGATGTGATACGTGCGCTCGCAGGCGTCTGCGCAAATCTGCGCCAGGCGGCGGGTGTTGCCCGAGTTCTTGCCGCCCACCACGACCATGCAGTCGCAGCGGTTGGCAAGTGTGGCTGCTGCCTGTTGACGCTCACTCGTGGCGGCGCAGATGGTGTTGATCACACGCAGCTCCTGCACGCGCGGGGTGATGGCAGCCACGACCTCGGCGAGGTTCTGCGCGGTCTGGGTGGTCTGCACGACGAGGCCCACCTTGCCCTTGACCGGCAGCGCGTCGGCGTCGGCGGCACAGCTCACGACCTGCGCATCATTGCCGGCGTGGCCTAGGATGCCCTCGACCTCGGGATGCCCCGGCTCGCCTACGACCACCACGTGGTAGCCTTCGCGCACCAGGCGCTCGGCCGCCACATGAACCTTCTTCACGTAGGGGCAGGTGGCGTCGACCACGGTAAGGCCGCGCTCGCGAGCGGCGTCAATGACCTGCGGCACCACGCCGTGGGCGCGGATAATCACGGTGCCGGATGTGGCGTCGTCCAAGGTGTCGGCCAGACCGACGCCTGCCTCATCAAGCTCGCGCACCACGATGGGGTTATGGATGAGCGGACCCAAGGTATGGACCTGAGTGCACTCCCCTGCCTGCGGCGCGGCGGCCAGCGCCATATCGAGCGCACGCTGTACGCCATAGCAAGTGCCGGCGTGGGCGGCGATCTCGATGGTAGGCGCGATTGCCTGGTTGGACGCAGTCGCGGAGGTGTTCGTCACGTTCTCGCTCATGGCTAGAACCTGCCCGGATGCTCGGCGCACAGATCGTCTCGCATGGCGTAGACGCGGCTCATGGCCTCGGACTCAAACCATTCCAGGCGCTCCGTGCGCTTAAGCCCGGCCGGTGCGTCAGAAAGCGAGACGGCCTTGCCGGCGCGGATCCAGCACTTCTTGGGACGCATGAGCTTTTTGCCCGCGGGCGTGATGTCGGACCAGCCGCAGATGGCGAGCGGGTTCACAGGTGCCTTTCCCATCTGGGCGATGAGCGCAAAACCGCCGTGGACCTCGGGCTTGATCTCGCGCGAGCGGATGCGCGTGCCCTCGGGGAAGATCAGGACGTCCTCGCCGCGCTGCAGCGCATGCTGAGCGGCGCGCAAGCACTTCATATCGGCAGTACCACGCTCCACGGGGATGCCGCCAACGCGGCTAAAGGCCCAGCGCACAATCTTGCTCTTGGCGAACTCTGACTTAAAGATGGGACGAATGCGGCGACCGCCAAAGAACAGTGCCGTCTCTACAGCCAGGAGCTCGGCCATCGAGGTGTGGTTGCAGATGACCACGCTGCCGCGGCCGTCCTGGCGCTCAAACAGCAGATCGGCATCCTCGACCTTCCAGCGCCACATGAGCTTGGAGAAGGCCCAAAGGATGGCCATAACCACGACGACGGTGCCGCGGATGAGCGCCGGGAACTCGGCGTAGGGGGCGTTGTAATAGTCCTCTGGCGTCTGCTTAAACAGGCGCATGGGCTACCTCCTTTGGTTGATGAGGTCCTCGATTATCGAGACGACCTCGTCGATGGTGTGGGCGGTGGAGTCGACGTGCACGGCGTCCTCGGCGGGCACGAGCGGGGCGACCTCGCGGCTACTGTCGAGCTTGTCGCGCTGCTTAAGGGCGTCGAGCGTCTCATTGACCTCGGCTTCGAGCTGCTCGGACGTGAGCGGCTGGGCGTCGTTTTGGTGACGCTGCAGCACGCGGCGGCGGGCGCGCTCGCGCGGGTCGGCGGTCAGGAAGACCTTGACCTGCGCGTTGGGGAACACGACGGTTCCGATGTCGCGACCCTCGGCGACGATATCGCGGTCCTCGGCGGCGCGGCGCTGGTGGATGAGCATGGCGGCGCGCACGCCCGGATAGGCCGAGACCTTGGACACGTTGGCGTCGACCTGCGGGGTGCGGATGGCAGCCGAGGCATCCTTACCGTCGATGGTCAGGCGCGTGTCCTCGCCGGTGCCGTTGGTAAAGCGGATCTCGATCTGCTCGGCGAGGGCGTCGATGGCCGCCTCGTCGTCCAGATCGATGCCGCGGTCGAGCGCGGCGAAGGTGACGGCGCGATACATGGCGCCCGTATCGAGCTTGTTAAAGCCAAGCTGACGGGCGATCTCCTTGGCGATAGTGGACTTGCCGGAACCGGCGGGGCCGTCGATGGCGACGATCATGTAATGCTTCCTTTCGATGGTTGACGTGCTGGTATGGTTCGCGGGCGTTGGGGCGCGGCGGTTTGCCTAGCCCGTGTAGCGCTCGCGGTAGGTGTTGCGCTTGGGTGCGGAGCCGTGGCTGCCGTGGTGACGCGTGCGGCTGGCGGGCGTGTCTTGGGGCTTGCCGCCGCGTATGGCGCTTGCCTGCTTGGGTGGGATGCCGCCGCTTTTGAGGACCTGTACCTCGCGGTCGGTGAGCTCGCGCCACGAGCCCTTGGCCACGTCCTTGAGCTCCAGGCCGGCAAAGTTGCAGCGATGCAGACGGATTACCGGGTGGTGAATCTTGCTCAGCATGCGCTTAACCTGGTTCTTGCGGCCTTCGCGGATGATGACCTCCACGGCGGTGGTGCCGGGCTTGACGCCCTGGGGAGCTACGGCCTCGGCCTCGCGTGCGGTGATGATGCGGCAGATTGCCGGCTGGCATAGGCCGTCGTCGAGCTCGATGCCACGGCGGAGCGGCGTAAGATCGCGGTCTGATAAGTCTCCGTCCACAAGCGCCTGGTAGGTCTTGTAGACGTGTTTGCTCGGGTGCAGCAGGTCCTGAGACAGGTCGCCGTCGGTGGTAAAGAGCAAAAGGCCTGTGGTGTCGCGGTCCAGGCGACCAACCGGGAATAGTCCCGGAAAGCGGTCGCGCGGGACCAGATCAGCCACGCAAGGGCGCTCCTGCGGATCGCTCATGGTGGTAAGGTAGCCGGTCGGCTTGTAGAGCATCAGGTACACGGCGCCCTGGTTGAGCTTGACGGGCATGCCGTCGACCTCGATGTGATCGTGGTCGACATCGACCTTGGTGCCCAGTTCGGTCGCGACCTGGCCGTTGACGGTCACGCGGCCGGCGGTCATCAGGTCCTCCGAGCCGCGGCGGCTCGCCACGCCCGCGCGCGCCAAAAAGCGCTGCAGGCGCATGGTGTGCGGATAGACGGGCTGGGCGTCGCCTGCGGGCGTCGTGGCGCCCGTGGCACTTGCGGTGCACGTCTCCCCTACTTCGTTAGTCCTCATCATGCGTGTCCTCCGCAGTGTCGTCGGTGGCCAGGAATTCCTCGCCACCGACCGCCTCGACATCATCAATATCGGTATCGAGCAGCTCGCGCTCTTCGTCCAGGTCCTCGGCTTGCTCCTCGAGCGTGGACTGAATACTGCGGCCGCTCAGGCGCTCGCGGATAAACTGGCGCGACTGCTCGTCGGGGGCAAACTGCTCCAGATCGGGTAGGTCGCGGGTGGAGCGCAGGCCGAACTTTTCCAAGAAGGCGTTGGTCGTGCCGTAAATGATGGCCTGACCGCGCTCGGGGTCACGGCCGAGCTCGCGCACCAGACCCTTGTCCACGAGCGACGCGATGACGCCGTCTGAGTTGACGCCGCGGATGCCCTTGACCACCTCGCGCGTTACGGGCTGGTGGTATGCGATCACGGCCAGGGTTTCGAGCGCCGCCTGCGACAGCTTTTGCGTGTCCCAGCTCAGAACATAGGCCTCGACCACGTCGTGGTAGGCGGGATGCGTAAACAGGCGCCAACCGCCGGCGACCTCGCGCAGCTGAAAGCCGCGGTTGGCCTCCTCGTACTCAACCTTGAGCTCGGCGAGCAGCGATGCGCACTCGCCGGGGGCGATATCCAGCGCACCAGCCAGCGCGGGCGCACTCACCGGGTCGCTCGACACCAGCAGCAGCGCCTCGAGGGCACCTTTGAGGCTGTTTGCCTCTAGCGTGGAAAGGGTTGACATGGTTGCGGCTCCTATTCGGTGAGCTCGGGGCCCTCGCCGGGCACATAGGCCTCGGCGCCCTCGACGCGGTTGATGCGGATGGTTCCAAAGATCTCGTCCTGGCTCAGCGTGAGCGAGCCGCGCTTGGCGAGCTCCAGCATGGCCAGGAAGGTGACGACGAGCTGCTCGGTGGTGGCATCGCCGTCCAACAGCTCGCGGAAGGTGCAGGTTTGGTGCGCCATGGTAAAGCGGTCGACTGAGGCCACGGTCAGGTCGAGCGGTACGCGATGCGGCGCCACATGCTCGGCCTCCAACAAGAAGGTCTGGCGCTTGCCGTCCAGGTCGGCACAGATGACGGCGAGACCGCGCAGGGTAATGCCGGCAAGGTAGTCGGGCATAAGGCCTAGGAACTCCGGGTCGGGACCGGCCACACGCGGATGCATACGGCTTTCGGCCTGCATGCGGGCACCGAGGGCCGCAGCCGCGCCCTTAAACTGCTTGTAGGCAATCAGGCGCTGAATCAGGACCTCGCGCAGGGCGTCGCCGTCGAGCGCGCTGAGCTCCTCGAGGTCTTCGTCGAACTCGTCATCGTCGTTATCGACTTTGCGCGGGGCCTCCTGCGGCACCAGAGAGGCAGCCTTGATATCCAAAAGGGTTGCCGCGACCAGCAAAAAGTCGCTTGCTACGTCCAGGTCCAGCGCCTCGATGCGCTCGGCCTCGGCAAGGTACTGCTCGGCCACCTCGCTGATGGAGATGGCGCCGATATCTACTTTTTGGCGGGTTACCAGCTGCAGCAGCAGGTCGAACGGTCCGCTGTAGACCTGCGTCGACACGCGATACGACATCTTCGACCTCCTTTGACGGCGCCTTCGCGGCGCGGTTTGGGTGCATGCTGCGACCGTTTTACACGGACGACCTGTAAGTTTACCTTAGATGCCGGCGATTGCGAAGTTGAGCAGCTGCTCAGCAAGCGGATACACGGTAACGTCGAAATAGCGGCCGATTACATCGATGCCGGTCCACATAGGCAGCAGGTATAGAACCAGGATGAGTATGGGCATAGCGTATTGCTGCAGGCGGTAATAGTTGTTGAGCGCCGTGCCCTTGAGGAAGGGCACGGTGATCGACGAGCCATCAAGCGGCGGAATCGGAATGAGGTTAAAGAACGCGAGCGACAGGTTGACCACGATAAACGTGGCGCCGAAGTTCATAATTTGGGACGCCACGGCAAAGGACATGCTGGCGTAGAGATTGCCGTACGTTACGTGCATGAGGGCGGCCGCGAGGCACGCGAGTGCGATATTCGATGTGGGGCCGGCTACGCTCACCAGGACCTCGTCGCTCTTGGGGTGCTTGAGGTTGTTGAGGTAAACGGGCACGGGCTTGGCAAAGGCGAATATCGGGCCGCCGGCGGCGAGCATAAGCAGCGGCAGGATGATGGTGCCAAACGGGTCGATATGGTTGAGCGGGTTGAGCGACACGCGGCCGCGCGAACGCGCCGTCTTATCGCCGAGTGCCCAGGCTGCGGCGGCGTGTGCGCTCTCGTGGATCACGATGCCGACGATAACGGCAACGGCGCTGGCAAGCAAGTTCATCAGGTAGCTGCTGGACATGGCGCTCCCCTAGCGGACGCGGCGCGAGGCGCGCGTAAGCAGGTAGTCGGCCACAAACAGGATGACGGCCACGATGGCGTAATCCAGGCGGAACACGCCACCAAAGGGCGATGTGATGATGCCGTAGCCGGCGATGGCGCTCGGCAGCGCGCGTGAAAGCTCAACGACAAAGCTCACGATCTGCAGTTTGGCGGTCAGGCCGCTAAAGCACAGCAGCACGGTCATCGCGCTCATAAAGATGCCGCAGATGCGACAGGCGATGGCGATGACGCTCATCGCCACGGCAGCGGCCTTACGAGAATTCACGCGCGGTCTCCTCTTCGATCTGGGTGGAAAGCTCCAGCCATTCGTCCTCGAGCTTGGGCAGTTCTTGCTTAAGGCCGTTATATTCCCCCAGCGCGGCATTGAACTTGTCCTGATCGGCATAAAGCTCTTCGCTTGCCATCAATTCCATAAGCTCGTCATAGCGGGCACGCTTTTTGTCGAGCTCGGCCTCGATCTTCTTGAGCTGGTTGCGCACGCCCTTGAGCTTTTTGTTGAGCGCAGCGCGGGCCTGGGCCTCGGCGCGCTTTTGCTCCTTGGTCTTTTTACCCTCGGCAGGCTTAGGTGCCGCGGCGGGGGTGTCGGCCTGGGCGGCGCTGGCTTTGGTGGACTTTGCCGCGGCAGGCGCGCTCTCCCCTGCCGCCTCGGCGGCGGCGCGGGCTGCGAGGTCCTCGCGCTTGTATAGGTAGTAGTCGTAGTCGCCGTCGTAGACCGTGACCTTGCCGTCGCGGATGTCAATGATGCGATTGGCCACGGCGCGTACCAGGTGCTCGTCGTGGCTGATTAGCACAATGGTACCGGGGAAGTTTTGCAGGGCGTTCTCGAGCATGTCCACCGAGTCGATGTCCAGGTGGTTGGTGGGCTCGTCCAGGCACAGGAGCGCCTCGGGGGCCACGAGCATCTTGGCGAGCGCCAGACGCGCCTTTTCACCGCCGGAGAGGACACGTACCTGCTTCTCGATGGAATCGTTGTCGCTAAACAGGAAGGCGCCCAGCAGGCTGCGCTGCTGCGGTACGGTCCACTTGGGCGTGACGGTGTCGATCTCTTGCAGGACGGTGTTGGACTCGGTCATGCCCTCGAGCGCATGCTGGGCATAGTAGGCGACGCCGACGTTGGTTCCCAGGTCGCGGGTGCCGGTGGTGGGCGGCTCCAGACCGGCGAGGATCTTCATGAGCGTGGACTTGCCGGCGCCGTTAGGGCCGACGAGTGCCACGTGCTCGCCGCGGTAGAGCTTGAGGTCGATGTCGCTGTAGATATGCTTGTCGCCGTAGGACTTGGATACACCCTCGAGGCCCACGACCATGTCGCCGGAGCGCGGCGGATCGGGGAACTTAAAGTCGATGTGCTTGTGACCCTCGGGCAGGATGACAAGCTCCTTTTTGATCTGCTCGATCTTGCGGATGCGCTCCTGCGCCTGGGCGGCCTTGGTGGGCTTGTAGCGGAACTTGTCAACGAAGACCTGCATGTGGGCGATGTCGCGCTCCTGAGCGGCACGCTTGGCGCGCATCTGCTCCAGGTTGTCCTCGCGCTGTTTAAGGTAGCTGCTGTAGTTGCCGGTGTAGGTGGTCACGCGGCGGTTTTCGAGCGCGGCGACGTGGTCGACGCAGGCGTCCATGAAGGCGCGGTCGTGGCTGACGATGAGGACGGCGCCATCGTAGTTGGCGATAAAGCCGCGCAGCCACTGGACGCTCTCGAGGTCCAGGTGGTTGGTGGGCTCGTCCAGCAGCAGCAGGTCTGGATGGCGCAGGAAGAGCTTTGCCAACGCGATGCGCATCTGCCAGCCGCCGGAGAACTCGGAGCACGGGCGCTCAAAGTCGGTGACCTTAAAGCCCAGGCCGGACAGGATCTTGCGGGCGTTACTCTCGAGTTCGTAACCGCCCAGATGCTCAAAGCGGTCCTGTACCTGACCGTACTCGTTAAGGAGGGCGTCGACGTCCTTGCCCTGCTCCGAGAGCTCGGTTATCTGGGCCTGCAGCTCGTTGGCGCGCTCGCCCATGCGGCGAATTTCCTTGGCGGCCGCCATGACCTCGGCAAGGATGGTGGTGTCCTTGTGCTCCAGGTTGGTTTCCTGCTCTAGGTAGCCTACCTGGCAGTCCTTGGCGTACTGGACCTGGCCGGAGTCGGGGCTGTCGATGCCCATGATGATCTTGAGCATGGTGGTTTTGCCGGCGCCGTTGGGTCCCACGAGCGCGAAGCGCTCGCCGGGGTTGATCTGGAAGGACGCGCCGCTAAAGA
>CATYJU010000032.1 GCA_958407995.1 uncultured Collinsella sp. | reverse complement strand
TGTTGCGGGCAGCTTAGAACTTGTGGCCGCACTTCTTGCAGACGCGCAGCTTGTTCTTGCCGTCCTTCTCGTGACCGACGCGGGTAACCTTACCGCACTCGGGGCAAACGAGATTGACGTTGGAGGCGTCGATGGGAGCCTCCTGCGAAACGATGCCGCCCTGCTGGTTGGCAGCGTTGGGCTTGACGGCCTTCTTGACGACCGAAACGCCCTCGACAACGACCTTGTTCTCGGCGGGGAGAGCACGCAGGACAACGCCCTGCTTGCCGCGATCCTTACCAGAGAGAACCTGGACCTTATCGCCCTTCTTGATATACATATATCTCCCCTAACTACAGGGTCTCGGGAGCGAGCGAGACGATCTTCATGTACTTCTTGTCACGAAGCTCGCGAGCGACGGGCCCGAAGATACGGGTGCCGACGGGCGAACCATCGTTGTTGATGACAACGCAGGCGTTCTCATCAAAGCGAATGTAGGAGCCATCCTTGCGGCGGATCTCCTTAACGGTGCGAACGACGACGCAACGGACAACGTCCTTCTTCTTGACGTTGGCGCCAGGGGTAGCCTCCTGGACAGCACCGATGAACACATCGCCGATGCCTGCATAACGACGCTTGGAACCGCCAAGCACCTTGATGCAGCGAATCTTGCGAGCGCCGGAGTTGTCGGCGACGTTCAGCATGGTTTGCATCTGAATCATGGTAGATGTTCCTCCGAACTAAGAACCGAAGAGAGGTGCGCAGCCTTTATACGGCCCGTGGTATGCAAGCCAGGCATACGCACATCTTCGGAAACGTACAAGTCGTAAGAGCGACTGCTTATTTAGCACGCTCGACGACCTCGATGAGGCGCCAACGCTTCATCTTGGACATAGGACGGGTCTCCATAACGCGGACGGTGTCGCCCACGCCAGCCGTGCACTCCTCGTCGTGAGCGTGCAGCTTCTTGGAGCTGGTCATCATCTTGCCGTACTTGGGGTGACGCTTGCGCTCGGTGATGGTGACAACAATGGTCTTGGCACCGGAGACGGAGGTAACGACACCCGTACGGACCTTACGCGAGTTACGCGAATCAGTCATGTTCTCTCCTTAGGTCCTACTCGGCGACAGCGGACTTCTCCGCTGCGATCTCGCGGGCGCGCTGCTCCGTGAGGACGCGAGCGATGTCCTTCTTCACGGTGTTGACGCGAGCGGTGTTGTCCAGCTGGCTGGTGGCCATCTGGAAACGAAGGTTAAAGAGCTCGGCGCGCATTTCCTTCAGCTTCTCAACGAGCTGAGCGTCCGAGAGCTCACGAATCTCTGCGGGCTTCATTAGTTCTCCTCCTTGGCGGCGGCGGCGTCCTCAGCAGCCCACTTGGCCTCGAGAGCGGCCTCCTCAGCCATCTCCTTCTCGATGCGCTGCTCAGCGTTCTTGGCAGCAACAATCTTGGTCTTGATGGGAAGCTTGTGCTGTGCAAGACGCAGAGCCTCGCGAGCGACCTCCTCGGGCACGCCCTTGACCTCGAACATGATGCGGCCGGGCTTGACGACGGCCACCCACTCCTCGGGGTTACCCTTACCAGAACCCATGCGAGTCTCGGCAGGCTTCTTGGTGATGGGCTTATCGGGGAAGATCGTGATGTAGACACGACCGCCACGCTTCATGTAGCGGGTCATGGCAATACGAGCGGCCTCGATCTGACGGTTGGTGATCCAATGGGCCTCGAGAGCCTGGATACCAAACTCGCCGAAATGCAGCTCGGTATTACCCTTTGCCTGGCCCTTCATGGAGCCACGCTGCACCTTGCGGTGAAGAATACGCTTAGGGGCAAGCACTACTGACCCCTCCTCTCGGAGTTACGACGACGAGGACGGGAAGAGCCCTCGAGTGCAGGGTTGGGAACAGGCTGGCCCGGGAGCTTCTCGCCCAGGTAAATCCAGACCTTCACGCCGCAAGCGCCCATGGTGGTGCTGGCGACAGCCGTGCCGTAGTCGATCTTGGCGCGGAGGGTGTGCAGAGGCACGCGACCCTCACGGTACCACTCACGACGGCCCATCTCGGCACCGCCGAGACGACCGGAGCACTGGATACGGATGCCCTTGGCGCCGGCCTTGCGGGCGGACTGGACAGCCTTGCGCATAGCGCGACGGAAGGCAACGCGACCCTCGAGCTGCTCAGCGATGGACTGAGCAACGAGGTTGGCGTCGAGCTCGGGGCGCTTGATCTCGACAACGTCGACGGAGAGCTGGCCCTTGGAGACGCCAGCGACCTTCTCGAGCTCGGTGCGGAGGGTATCGATCTCGGCACCCTTCTTACCGATGACAACGCCGGGGCGAGCGGTGAGGATGATGACCTTCACCTTGTCGCCAGCGCGCTCGATCTCGACGCGGGAGACAGCTGCGCGGGAAAGACGCTTCTCGAGGTACTTGCGGATCTCGAGATCGTTACCGAGGGTCTTAGCGTAATCCTTCTCTGCAAACCAGCGGGAGCGCCAGTTCTCGGTGATGCCAAGACGGAAGCCGGTGGGGTAGACTTTCTGACCCATACAGCTTTACGCCTCCTTTCGAGGAGCAACGACGACGGTGATGTGGGAAGTACGCTTCAGAATACGAGAAGCGGAACCCTTGGCGCGGGGACGGATGCGCTTAAGCGTCGGACCCTCGTCAACATAGGCAGCGGCGACAACCAGGTTGTCGGCACGCAGACCGTTGTTGTTCTCGGCGTTCGCAACGGCGGAACGGAGAACCTTCTCGACATCCACGGCGACGGCGCGGTCGCAGAAATGGAGGATGTCGAAGGCCTGAGCGACAGGCTTGCGGCGGATCAGATCGACCACCAGGCGGGCCTTGCTGGGGGAAACACGCACGTACTTAGCGACGGCGCGAACCTCGGTGGCCTCAGTTTCAATAGACTTAGTTGCCATTTACGGTTAACCCCCTATTTGGCCTTGTGGCCACGGAACGTACGAGTCGGCGCGAACTCGCCGAGCTTGTGACCAACCATGGACTCGGTAACATACACGGGCACATGCTTGCGGCCGTCGTGGACGGCGATGGTGTGACCAACCATCTCGGGGAAGATGGTGGACGCGCGGGACCAGGTCTTCACGACGTCCTTCTTGCCAGCCTCGTTCATCGCGGTGATACGCGAGAGAAGGCGAGTCTCCACGAACGGGCCCTTTTTGAGACTTCTGCTCATAAGTGCTTTCTCCTAAAACTCGGTATCCGAAATTACTTCTTACGGCGACGAATGATGTGCTGGTTCGAGACCTTCTTCTTCTTGCGCGTACGAAGGCCCTTCGTCGGCTTACCCCAGGGGGTAACAGAGGGACGACCAGAGGTGTGGTTCTTGCCCTCGCCACCGCCGTGCGGGTGGTCGACAGGGTTCATGACGGTACCGCGGACGGTCGGGCGCACGTTCAAGTGACGCTTACGGCCGGCCTTGCCGATGACGATGTTGGCGTGATCGGCGTTGCCGACCTCACCGACGGTGGCGCGGCAGGTAACGAGGATGCGGCGCATCTCGGAGGAAGGCATACGGACGATAGCGTACTTGCCCTCCTTACCCATCAGCTGGCAGGAGTTACCGGCGGAACGGGCGATAGCAGCGCCCTTGCCCGGCTGGAACTCGACGGCGTGGATGAGCGTACCGACGGGGATGTCGGCGAGGGGCAGAGCGTTGCCCGGCTTGATGTCGGCGTCAGAACCGGACATGATGGTCTGACCGACCTCGAGGCCCTTGGGGGCCAGGATGTAGCGCTTCTCACCGTCAGCGTAGTGCAGCAGAGCGATGCGAGCGGAACGGTTCGGATCGTACTCGATCGTGGCAACCTTGGCGGGCACGCCATCCTTGTTGCGCTTGAAGTCGATCACGCGGTAACGACGCTTCACGCCGCCGCCCTGGTGGCGGGTGGTGATGCGGCCGTTGTTGTTACGACCGGCCTTCTTGGGCAGGGGCTCGAGAAGAGACTTCTCGGGCTTGGTGCAGGTGATCTCGGAGAAGTCGGAGATCGTCTGCCAACGCCTACCAGCGGAGGTCGGCTTAAGGTGCTTTACAGCCATTACAATCCCTTTCAATAGGAATCCGTTAGCCATCGCAGACAGGGATTCGAGGTTCTGCCTCGGGTGCGATGACACCGGACGTATACACGGTTCCGGGCGTGTCCATTTTATACGCCCAAAACCTTGAGCTCTCGCCTCCCCTTTTTGGGAGGCATGAGCTCACTCAACAGCAGCGAGTCTTAGGCCTGGTTGCCAAAGACCTCGATGGTGTCGCCCTCGGCCAGCGTGACGATGGCCTTCTTCCAAGAACGGGTCTTGCCGGCGACATAGCGCACGCGCTTGGTCTTGGGCTTGACCGTCAGGGTGTTCACGCGAACGACCTTGACGCCGAAGATCTCCTCGACAGCGTCCTTGATCTGATACTTGTTAGCATCCTTGGCGACCTCGAACGTGTACTTGTTCAGCTCCATGCCGGAGAAGGAACGCTCGGACACGATCGGACGGATGATGATCTCGTGGGCGGTCATTTATGCAAGCACCTCCCCGAAGTGAGCGGCGATGTCGGCGGGCATCAGCACGGCGTTGTTGTTGACGAGATCGTAGGTGTTGGCCTCGTCAGCGGTGATGATGAACGTCTTGGGAATGTTGCGGAACGACAGGTAGGCGTTGACGTCCTCATCGCGAACGATGATGGTCAGACGCTTGCCCTCAAGGCCGAGAGCCTTGAGCATGGCGACGGCAGCCTTGGTGGAAGGCTTCTCGAAGCCGTAGTCGTCGACGAGCACGAGCTCGCCATCGGCCAGCTTGGCGGACAGCGCGGAGCGCATAGCCAGCTTGACCTCCTTGTTGTTCATACGCTTAGCGTAGGAACGGGGCTTGGGGGCGAAGACAACGCCACCGTGACGCCACTGGGCAGCACGGATGGAACCCTGGCGGGCACGGCCGGTGCCCTTCTGACGCCAAGGCTTCTTGCCGCCACCGGAAACCTCAGAGCGGCCCTTAGCGGACTGGGTGCCCTGACGCCAAGAGGCCATCTGGCACTTGACGATGTGGTGCATAACGTGGATGTTCGGCTCGATGCCGTACACCTCAGCGGCGAGCTCGGCCTCGGCGACCTTCTTGCCCTCGCTGTTCTTTACTTCAAACTTTGCCATTTAAGTGTTCTCCTTGGTATGACGCTGGGCTAAATGGGCTGGGCCCTTAGGCCATACGGATGGCGACGAGACCATTCTTGGCACCCGGGACAGCGCCCTTGACCAAGATGAGGTTCTGCTCGGCATCGATGCGGACAACGGAAAGGTTCTTGACGGTAACGCGCTCGTTACCCATGTGACCGGCCATCTTGACGCCCTTGAGGACGCGCGCAGGATAGGCGCACTGACCGATAGAACCGGGGTGACGCTGGAAGTGAGAACCATGCGTCATAGGACCGCGGCGCTGACCCCAGCGCTTGATGCGACCCTGGAAGCCCTTACCCTTGGAGGTACCGATGACGTCGACCTTCTCGACATCAGCGAAATCAGCGACGGTGACGACCTCGCCGACCTTGTGCTCCTCGCCGTTCTCGACGCGGACCTCACGAAGGAAGCGGACAGGCTCGACGCCAGCCTTGGCGAAGTGACCAGCCATGGGCTTGTTCACGTTCTTGGCCTTGATGTCGCCGAAACCGATCTGGACGGCGTCATAGCCGTCGGTTGCCTGAGTTTTAACCTGCGAGACAGCGCAGGGGCCAGCCTGGATGACCGTGACGGGAACGACGTTGTCGTCCTCGTCCCAAACCTGGGTCATGCCAATCTTGCGGCCGAGAATCATGCTGATCAAGATATGATCCCAACTCTCGCGTGGTCTTGGGACAATGCGTACACCACCGAGCGTACGCCCCTAGAGGACCACTACTTACACGACGTGCTCCCCAGCCTTGTATTTCGCCCGGACTACCTGACAACCCTATTAAGCAGGCATTTTGTCCAGCCAGAATACTCCCCTGGTTTCACACAGCTGTTTAGTATACACGGCTGCGGGCGTATCCATCGAGATTCATATTTCACTCACATTGTTTACGCAGGTAAAGTGCGTGGCACGTTCCCAGTGTGCGGCGGAGGGGGCGGGCCTGAGACATATTAAGGTTGCTGCTCTACAGTCCTGCTCACGACGGAGAGCACATTAAGTGCTCTCCTGTTCGTGCGGAACTCGCGACAACCTTAATATGTCTCAGGCCCGCCCCCTCCGCCGCACACTGGGAACGCCACGTTGATGTCTGCTTAACTCTGCTCGCTCAGACTAATGACTTTGTTGGGGGTCCACTATTTGCTGGAGGGTGAACTTACATTGATGAGGCTCGCCTTCTGCTTGTGGCTTTGCCTCATCGAAATCGAAGATCATGATGGCGCAGTTGGGGAGTTTTGCTGGGAGCTCGAAGCCCTCTGGGGCTGCAGCCTTGATGAATTGGCGGCTGGCGCTGCCGTGGCTTACTGCTAGGAGGGTTTCGGTGTCCTCGGAGTCCATGAGATTAGTGAGGGTGCCTACCATGCGTTCTTGCAGTGCGCGGCTTCCTTCTCCTCCGAAGGGGACCAGATCCTCGCCTGGATCCCAGACGTCGGTGGGCAGAGCGTCGTGCGGGCCTTCTTCGAAGGTGCCGTAGCAGCGCTCGATGATGCCTTCGCAGGGCTCGGCTGCTGCGTCCGGGCCGAGGAGCTCGCATGCGACGAGCTGAGCTGTGTCCATGGCTCGGCCTAAGGGCGAAGAGACCACTTTGTCGGGGACGACGCCGTGGGCTTTGAGCCATGCGGCTGCCATCCCGGCTTGCTGACGGCCTAAGTCGGTGAGCGGTGAATCGCAGCGGCCCTGGACCAGCTTTTTGACGTTGAACTCCGTCTGACCGTGACGGAGTAGATACAGCTTCTTCATGCTCTCCCCTTCTGCATAACCTGCTTTGCCGGCACAGCCTTACTCGTGGGTATGCCCTACGTAGTCTTCGTCGATCGTAATCTTGGCAATCGACTTGGGATATTCCGATTCGACCCGTTGTGCCAGCGCGTGCTTTACGTCTTCGGCACTCATCTGCAGATCTGAGGGACGCACGCAGTCGAAAATCACATTGGTGTGCGTAGGACCCGACACACAGCGCAGGTCATGAATCGAGAGGCGACTATCGATCTCCTGAGCCATTGCGTTAATGCGCAAACGCATGCTCGCCACCTTGGGATCGTCGGTCACGATGGGGTCGTAATGGAGCGTGACAATCATGCCGTCTTCGTTCCTAAACGACTGCTCGATGTTATCGAGCGTGTCGTGACTTTCCAGCGGGCTGGCCTCGGCTGCCATCTCGGCGTGAGCGCTTGCGAACTTCCTGCCCGGGCCGTAATCGTGAACCATCAGATCGTGAACGCCTAAAACGCCGGGATAGCTCATGATCTTGTCTCGAATGTGCTTGACCAGCTTAGGATCGGGCGTCTGGCCCAAAAGCGGGCTCACCGTATCCTGGATGAGTTCAAAACCGCTCCAGCCAATATAGGCACCAACGGCAAGGCCGACCCAAGCGTCAAGGTTGATGCCCGTCACCTGCGAAACAATTGCGCACGCCAGTACGGCGCCCGTGGCAAGAACATCGTTCTTGGAATCCTGCGCGGTCGCATGCAGCGTCTCGGACTCAATGCGATCGCCGAGCTTTTGGTTGAGGGCCGCCATCCAGAGCTTTACGACCATCGAAAGCACTAGAACTGCCACGAGGGCAAGCGAGAACTCGACAGGTTCGGGGTGGATGACGCGCTCGACCGAGGACTTCACCAGTTCAACGCCAATCAGCAGCACGAGTGCCGCCACGACCAGACCCGAGAGATACTCGTAGCGACCGTGGCCGTAAGGATGCTCGGGGTCGGCCGGCTTGCTCGCCAGCTTAAAGCCCAGCACGCTCACGATATTCGAGCTGGCATCGGACAGGTTGTTCATGGCATCCGCCACAATCGAAACCGATCCCGAAACCACACCAATGGCACCCTTTGCAGCACAAAGCGCCACATTGGCGACAATACACACCATGCCCGCTAACGTGCCCACACGCGCACGATCACCCTGCGCGCGCCTAACAATCCACTCGACCATCTGCATCCGCCCCCACGGTACTACTTATATATCTATTGCTTGACCGGATTGTAGTGTAGCCACTTTGTCCCCCAGATACAAAAAGGCCGCAGCCCACACGAGCCACGGCCTTGGAACACGACAAAGGGATCGTCCTTTTGTCGCACAGGTTTATGCGCTTACTTCAGCAGCGCTCGCCACTGTTTCGGGCGAATCGGCTCCGTCCCCCGTCGCCTGCCCCTTCGCCGGCACCACGCCAAAGCAGTAGCTCAGCGCCGCAGACACCACAAAAGCCGTGCCGCCGGCAACGCAGCACCACAGCAGGTTCGAAAAACCACCTGTGGCAAAGCCAATGACCATGAGGACATTCGTCATGCCGATGGTATAGGCCGTAACGTGGCCCACGGCCGCAACAAGGCCTCCGACGGCACCGCCAATGGCCATGCATGTCAGGCACCTGCCATATTTAAAGCCGCAACCGTACAGCGCCGGCTCGCTTACGCCGCCAAGCACGCCCGAGATTGAATAGCCCAGCATGAGCGCCTTCTCGTCCTTATCCGCAACGCGAAGCGACGCGCCAAAGGGCATGCCCCAAACGGCGAACGTTGCCATCGTCGCGGCGATCAGAATGCACGAATCCGTTCCCACACTCATAAACTGCGCATAGGCGAGCGATAGGACAACGTTGCTGACACCCGCGATCTTAAGGAACTCCCAGCCCGCGGCAAGCCCCATGAGCGTGAGCAGCGACACGATGCCACCGGAATTGCCAAGCATAAACATAAACTGGCCCAACAGCATACCCAGATAGCTGCCAGCCGGCGCCGTAATACACAGCGAAACCGGAACCATGACAAGCATGGTCGCAAACGGAACGAACGAAAACGCCACGGCCTTAGGGATAACGCGCGAAAAGAAACACTCCACTCGCCATAGCACGGGCACCGAGATGAGAACCGGAATAACAGTCGTCGTGTAATCATTGACCGGCGCGGGAAGCAGACCATACACGGAAGTCATCGATGCCCCCGTCGTCGATGCGGCATCGACGAGCTTAAGCAGATCGGGCGCAATCAATACGCCGCCCAGCATCATGCCCAGCTGCTCCGAGCAACCGAGCTGGCGGGCGGCCGCCCAACCAAGATAGACGGGCAAAAAGTAATAGCCGGCGTTATAGAGCCAACTGTAGAACAGGCGATAGATTTCGGAATCGTCAGACCACAGGCCCAGCATGCCTTCGCCCATAATGACGGCGACGGTGCGGAACAACGCCGCGCAGACAATAAACGGCAGCGCCGACATCATGCTTTTGGACAGATAGTCCACCACGGCCGTGGCGTTTGATGAAACCGTCGTTGTAAACGAGGTGTTAGAAACTTGTAGCATGGAACGCCTTTCCCAATATGACATGCGGGCTGTCCCTTTGTCACATCGTGCGGTACTGACCGATTGCGCGGTACTTTTCGTAGCGGAGGTTTGTGAGGGTCGCGTCGTCGAGCTGCCCAAGCGCATCGAAGGCATCAAATGCCGAGGACATGACGGCACCGGCGATCTCCTCATGCGACAGGCCCTTATCGTCAACAATGCCGTCAATGATGCCGAGCGCCAGCAGATCGGGGGCCGTGAGCTTAAGCGCCTCGGCGGCCTCATTCGCGCGCTCGGTATCCTTCCACAGGATCGACGCACAGGCCTCGGGGCTCACGACCGAATAGGCCGAGCTCGAGAGCATCAGGATGCGGTCGGCCACAGACAGCGCCAGCGCGCCACCAGAGCCGCCTTCACCCGTCACCACCGAGACAATCGGTGTCTTAAGGCCGCTCATCTCCATGAGATTCTGGGCGATGGCCTCGCCCTGACCGCGCTCCTCGGCACCGATGCCGCAAAACGCGCCCGAAGTATCGACCAGGCACAGAACCGGTCGACCAAACTTTTCGGCCTGGCGCATAAGGCGACGCGCTTTGCGGTAGCCCTCGGGATGCGCCATGCCAAAGTTGCGGCGCATACGCTCTTTGGTCGTGGTGCCGCGCTCGATGGCGATGACCGTTACGGGGCGTCCGTCTTTCCAGCCAATGCCAGCCACCACAGCGGCGTCGTCGCCAAAGTAACGGTCGCCGTGCAGCTCCACAAATCCATCCAGGCCCAGCGAGATCATCTCACCCGCCGTGGCGCGATCTGCCGAGCGGGTCTGCTTGACAATCTCGAGCGCGGTTTTTGGTGCCGGCGAGCGCTTAAACAAGTGTCCCAGCTTTTTGCCGCGGCGACCCGCATGCACAATCTCATGCGGTGCCCCCAGGCTGGGCGCATGCCCTTCGTGTAGCGCCAACAGCTCGCCTACCGTGAGCGCAATCTCGCCACGCGGAACAACGGCATCGCAAAAGCCGTGCTCCAGCAAAAACTCGGAGCGCTGAAATCCCTTGGGCAGGCGCTTGTGCATGTTCTGCTCGATCACGCGCGGGCCGGCAAATGCCGTCAGGGCATCGGGCTCGGCCAGGATAATGTCGCCCTCCATGGCAAAGCTCGCGGTTACGCCTCCGGTCGTGGGGTCGGTGAGCACCGTAATATACAGGCCGCCCGCCTCGCTGTGGCGCCTAACCGCCGCAGAAATCTTGGCCATCTGCATAAGCGAGGTCACGCCCTCTTGCATGCGCGCACCGCCCGAAACGGTAAAGCCGACAACTGGCAATCCCAGCTCGGTCGCACGCTCAAATGCGCGACAGATCTTCTCGCCCACCACGGAGCCCATCGAGCCCATCATAAAGTTAGCGTCCATAAAGAAGAGCGCGGTATCGCAACCGCAGATTTTGCCCCTGCCGCACACAACGGCATCGCGCTCGCCCGAACGCTCGCTCACGCTCTTGAGCTTATCGGCATAGCCGGGAAACGAGAGGAAGTCCTCCGACGCCAGATTGGCATCCCATTCCTCAAACGTGCCCTCGTCGACCGTCATGCGCATGCGCGCGCGACCGCTCACGCGAAAGTGTTTGCCACAACGAGGGCAGACCTCGAGGTTGTCGTGTAGGCGTGCCTCATCGATCACACGGCGGCACTCCGGGCACTTGATAAACACGTGGCGCGCGGGAAACTCGGCGCACGACTCGGTTATCGGCCCCTCAAGGACATTGACCGTCTTCGCTTTTCTATTCATCAGCATAGAGATGCCCCATCAGATCGGTGTGATACATGCCCGACAAGAACTCGTCGTTTGCCAGCACGTCGAGCTGAAGCTCGCTGTTTTCGCTCACGCCCTCAATCACGAGCTCGCCCAGGGCCGAGCGCATCTTGCGAATGGCGCCGTCACGCGTGGGCGCACACACGATGAGCTTGCCGAGCATGGAGTCGTAGTACGGCGGAACTGTCGCACCGGTGAACATGGCCGAATCCCAGCGCACGCGCGGACCACCCGGTACACGCAACGCGGTGACCGTTCCGCATGACGGCAGAAAGTCCGGCGTCTCGGCATTGATGCGGCACTCCATGGCATGGTTGCGGACCGGCATGTCCTCCTGCTCAAAGGGCAAAGGCTGGCCGGCCGCCACGCGCAGCTGCCACTTGACCAAGTCGGTATCGGTCACAAACTCCGTAACCGGATGCTCCACCTGCAAGCGCGTGTTCATTTCCATAAAGTAGAAATTGCCGTCGTCCGAATACAGGAACTCGATGGTACCGGCTCCTTCGTAGCCGACGGCACGAGCCAGGTCACGCGCTGCCTTGTGCATGCGAGCACGAATGTCGTCGTGTCCGTCGAGGCACGGCGCGGGGCTCTCCTCAATCAGCTTTTGGTTGCGACGCTGCACCGAGCACTCGCGCTCGCCGAGCGAAAACACATGGCCCTGCTTATCGGCCATAATCTGCACCTCAACGTGGTGCGCCGGCGCGACGAACTTCTCCATGTAGCACTCGCCGTCGCCAAAAACGGCCTCGCCCTCGGCACGCGCCTCGATGAACGCCTTTGCCGCATCTTCCACACGCTCGACCTTGCGAATGCCGCGGCCGCCTCCACCCGCGCGCGCCTTAATAAGCACGGGGCAGCCAATGCGCTCGGCCTCGGCCGTTGCCTCCTCGGGGCTTTTGAGCAAATCGCAGCCCGGCACGATGGGCACGCCCGCCGCGGCAGCCGTTCGACGTGCGGCGTCCTTGTCGCCCATGCTGTCGATCACCTCGGCCGAAGGACCGACAAACGCCAGGCCATACTTGTCGCAGTCGCGCACGAAGCTCGCCTTCTCGGAAAAGAAACCGTAGCCAGGATGGATTGCCTTTGCCCCCGACTTCACGGCACAGGTAAGCACGGCATCGTCGTTGAGGTAGCTCTCGGCAAGACGCGGGCCGCCGATGCAATACGCCTCGTCGGCAAGCTGCACGTGCAGCGCGTCCGCATCGGCCGTGGAATAAACAGCGACGGTCTTGATGCCCATATCGCGGCACGCGCGGATAACACGGACCGCAACTTCGCCGCGGTTGGCGATGAGCACTTTGTCGAACATGAAGCCTTCCTTAACTTTCGTGCATGAGTGCAAAAGACATATCGGCGCGGCAGCAAACCTCACCGTTGACGCTCGCGGTGCCCGTCGCAAACCGGAACGGCCCGCGCGCACGCGTGATGGAGCACACCAGATCCACCGTGTCACCTGGGCGCATCGGACGCTTAAAGCGCACCTTGTCCAGACTCGTGTAGAACGGCGTCGCACCGCGCGCTTCCTCGTCGTCCATCAGCAGCACGCAACAGTTTTGGGCGAGCATCTCGCACTGAATCACGCCGGGGACCACCGGGTTTCCCGGAAAATGCCCCTGCAAAAAGTACTCGTCGCCCGTGATCGTGATCTTGCCGTGGGCCTCGTCGCCCACCAGCTCGGCCTCGTCGAGCAAAAGCATCGGCTCGCGATGCGGCAACAGCTTCTTGAGCTCTTCTTTGTTCATGGACATCACCTATCCGATCCTCATGAGGCAGCTGCCAAACTCCACGAGGTCGCCGTCGGCCACGCAGATCTCGAGCACCTCGCCGTCTGCCTCGGCCGTCACCTCGTTGAGAACCTTCATGGCCTCGATGATGCAGAGGGTCTCGCCGGCCTTGACCTTGGAGCCCACGTGCACAAACGGCTCGTCACCCGGCGCCGGGGCAGCATAGAAAACGCCAACCATGGGAGCGGTCACCTCGGTGCCCTTGGGCTCCGGTGCGGCGGCAGGCGCCTGCGCGGTGGGCTCCGGTGCGGCGGCAGGCATGGCGACAGGAGCCACCGCCGGAGCAGTCACGGCACCCGGCATAGGCATGGGCACGGCAACCGGCTGCGCGGCGCTCACGCGCTCAAGTTCGACCGCGGTGCCATCGGGCTCCTCAACGCGTACGCGCGTGAGGCCGCGGTCCTCCATAACATCGGCTATCTCGGCAAGTCTTTTGGAATCCATGCTCTAGCTCCTCGTATATCTACGCAGCGCGATGGCGGCGTTGTGCCCGCCAAAGCCCAGGTTGGTCGAAAGCGCCCAGGTAAGGTCGGCGCGAACCGCTCGATTAGGCGTGTAATCAAGATCGCAGGCGGGATCGGGCGTGTGGTAGTTAATAGTCGGGGGTACCACACCCTGCTCGAGCGCCATGGCACAGGCCATGACCTCGATGGCGCCCGTGGCACCGATCATGTGGCCGGTCATCGACTTGGTCGACGAGACGTGCGCGGCGCGTGCCGCGTCCTCGCCGAGCGCACGCTTAATGCCCGCCGTCTCGGACGAATCGTTGAGCTTGGTCGAGGTGCCGTGAGCGTTGATGTAGAGGCCCTCGGAAGGCTTAACGTCGCCCTCGGCCACCGCCAGTGATATCGCACGGGCAATGCCGGCAGCCTCGGGATCGGGGCTCGTGATGTGATAGGCATCATCGGTGTTGCCGTAGCCCACGACCTCGGCATAAATGTGCGCACCGCGCGCCTGCGCATGTTCCATGCTCTCGAGCACGAGCACGCAGGCGCCCTCGCCCATCACAAAGCCGTCGCGGTCTGCATCGAACGGACGGCATGCCGTCGCGGGATCGGGATTGGTGGTCAATGCGCGGCAGGACGTAAAGCCCGCAACGGCATCGGGGATAATTGCGGCCTCAGCACCGCCGGCGAGAATCGCATCGGCATAGCCGTGCTTGATGGCGCGGAACGCCTCGCCCACCGCATGGGCCGAGGTTGCGCACGCGGTCACGACGGGCAGGGTCGGGCCCTTTGCCTTATGGCGAATCGCGATGTTGCCCGAAGCCATGTTGGGAATCATCATCGCGATCATGTAAGGAGATGCGCGACGAGGCCCCCGATCGGCGATCGTGTGGACGTTGTCGACGAGTGTCTGCATGCCGCCCACGCCCGACCCCACGTAGACGCCCAGGCGCTCTCGATCGATGGCGCCTTCGGCATCAAAGCCCGCATCGTGCATGGCTTCGTCCGAAGCCGCCATCGCAAACTGAACGCAGGGGTCGAGATGCTTGGCGTCACGCTTGCCAAAGTACTCGTTGCCGTCAAAGCCCTTGACCTCGGCTGCCACCTTGACAGCAAATGCATCGGTATCGAAGTGCGTGATCGGGCCGATGCCGCACGTGCCGGCGCACATGGCCGCCCAGGTGGCAAGCGCGGTGTTGCCGAGCGGCGACACGGCACCGATACCGGTGATTGCAACTCTCTGTTCCATCATGGTCTCCTCATCCAAGCCGTTCTTCGGTCCTGATTTCTACATCGCCATTCCGCCGTCGACGCGTACGACCTCGCCCGTAATGTAGGCAGCCGCATCGCTCGCTAAAAAGCGCACCACGCCGGCCACTTCCTCGGGGCGCGCCATGCGCTTTAGGGGAATCTGCTCCTCGGTTGCCGCGCGAACCTTCTCCGAGAGCTTTGCCGTCATATCCGTCTCGACAAACCCGGGTGCGACCGCGTTCACTCGTACGCCGCGGGGCGCAAGCTCGCGCGCTACCGCCTTGGTCAGGCCGATGACGCCCGCCTTGGAGGCAGCGTAGTTGGCCTGCCCGGCATTGCCCATCAGGCCCACAACCGAGCTCATGTTGATGACGCAACCGCCGCGCTGGCGCATAAAGGTCTTGGTGAGTGCGCGCGTCGTATTGAACGTGCCCTTGAGATTGACATCGAGCACGCGGTCGAAGGCATCGTCACCCATACGCATGAGCAGGCCGTCGCGCGTGATGCCGGCGTTGTTGACGAGCGCCCAAATGGAGCCAAAGTCGTTGAGGACCGCTTCCACGCACGCATTGACGGCAGCGGGGTCTGCCACGTCGCATTGATATGCGCGCGCCGTGGCGCCAACCATCTCGCAGGCTCCGCATGTCTCGCGCGCGGCATCGACGCTACCGGCATAGACGACGGCAACATCAAAGCCGTCCTCCGCCAAGCCAACCGCACAAGCGCGGCCGATTCCCCGCGAGCCGCCCGTGACCAGTGCCACACGGCGTGAGTCGTTGCGCTCGAGCGCGCCGTTGTTCAAGTTGCCCATGTCATTCCTTTCGGGTTACAGCCCTGTGGGCTATGCGAGCTCATCGGCAATAGCTGCGACCTGCTCGGCCGTTTCGCACGAATAAACGCGAACGTCGCTCAGCGTACGCTTGACCAGGCCCGACAGTGTTTTGCCAGGACCGACCTCAATAAATGTGTCGATGCCTTGATCCTGCAGAGTGTGCAGCGTATCGACCCAGCGCACGGCATGGCTCACTTGATTGGCCAAGACACCCGATGCCGTCTGGGGGTCCGCCGGATAGGGCGCCGCTGTCATATTTGCCAAAACAGGAATGAGCAACGGGGACGGCGCGTGACCGGCCTCAATATATGCGGCAAGGCCACAGGTCGCCTCGGCCATATAGGGGCTATGAAATGCACCCGACACCGCGACCTTCATGGCGCGGCCGCCAGCCTCTTTTACTAGGACGTCGAGCGCCTGCAGCGCCTCGGGCGCTCCGGCAACAACCGTCTGCTGCGGGCTGTTGTAGTTGACCGGCCAGCAGTCCTCGCCGGCCTGCGCAGCCAGGTTCTCGACTTGCGCCGCATCGAGCTTGATGACGGCGCGCATGCCGCCCGGATGGCGCTCGGCAGCCGCGGCCATCAGCGCCGCGCGCTCGAACACAAGCTCAAAGCCCGCTCGCGTATCGAACGCCCCCGCAAAGGTGAGCGCGGCGACCTCGCCCAGCGAAAATCCCGCACAGGCGGCAGGCACCACGCCGCGCTCACGCAATGCGGCGGCCGCTGCCAGGTCGTGAACGAACACGCACGGCTGCGTGTTCTCGGTCTGCGAGAGCTCCTCCTTGGAGGCGCTCCGGCACTGCTCGCTGGTCCCCGGGCGCACCTCGTCGGCGATCGCGAACACCTCGGCGGCCGCCGGCGATGTCTCGATCAGATCGACGCCCATCGCGGGGTGTTGGGCACCCTGGCCGGCAAACAGAAACGCTACGCTACCCATGCGCACGCACCCTTCAGGACGCGCTCGGCGCCATCGACCAGGTCGTCAACGATTTCGCGTGCGCTCTGGCGCTCGCTAACCATGCCGGCAATCTGTCCACACAAAAACGAACCCTCTTCGTAATTGCCGTCCTTGGCGGCCTTGCGAAGGGCGCCCGTGCCCATGGCCCCGAGCTCCTCGACACTTACGCCCGCCGCCTCGCTCTTGGCGTAGGCGTTGGTGAAGGGACTCTTGAGGGCGCGCACCGGATGTCCCGTCGAGCGGCCGGTCGCACGCGTCGAAGTGTCGTTGGCCTTCAGGATCATCTCCTTGTACTGCTCCGAGACGGTGCACTCATCGGCAACGAGAAAACGCGTACCCACTTGGACGCCAGCGGCGCCAAGCATAAAGGCGGCCGCCACCCCGCGGCCATCCGCGATACCGCCGGCGGCCACGACGGGAATGTCGACCGCATCGACGACCTGCGGCACCAGTGCCATCGTCGAGGTCTCGCCAATATGGCCGCCCGATTCGGTACCCTCGGCAACAACCGCCGTGGCTCCACGACGCACCACGAGGCGCGCCAGCGCCACCGAGGCAACGACCGGGATGACCTTGATGCCCGCCTCGTTCCACGCCTTCATGTACTTGGCAGGATTGCCGGCGCCCGTCACGACGACCGGCACTCGCTCGTCAATCACGACCTGCGCGACCTCGTCGGCAAACGGGCTCATGAGCATGACGTTGACGCCAAAAGGTTTATCCGTCCTGGCGCGCAGCTCGTGAATCTGGTCGCGCAGCCAGTTGGCGTCGGCGTTCATGGCTGCGATAATCCCTAAGCCGCCCGCCTCGGACACTGCGGACGCCAACGAGGCGTCGGCAATCCAAGCCATACCGCCCTGGAACACGGGCTTTTCGATGCCGAGCAGATCGCAGAGAGGAGTCTTGAGCATCTCTACTTCTCCAATGCCGCCTCGACCGTATCGGCGAACTCGCCGACCGTCTTGGGGTTCTCCTCGGTATCGAGCTGGATACCAAACTCGTCCTCGACGGCGACGAGAATCTCGACGGTGCCCAGACTGTCGAGGCCAATCTCCTCGAGCGTGGACTCAGGCTTCATCTCGACATCGTCAAGACCGGCGGTCTCGCGGATAACGTCGCAAACGCGCTCGAAGGTCTTCTGATCTGCCATGGTAGTTCTCCTTTGTTTGTGCCCTAGGGGCGTTTTTATTTCCTATGTGCGACTACTTCCAACGAAGCAGATAGCCACCTATATCCAAACCGGCGCCAAATCCAACGAGGGCAATGGTGTCGCCCGCTTTCAGTGCGTCGGTGCGTGCCAGTCGATCAAGCGCAAAGGGAATGCAGGCGCTCGAAATGTTGCCGGTCTCGCGCAGCGTTCGAACCACGCGCTCGTCTGGCACGCCCAGGCGCTTGACCGCCTGACTCAGGATTCGTTCGTTAGCCTGATGGAATACAAAATGGTCGATGTCTTCGACCGAAATGCCCGCATCGCTCGCAAGCTTATGGACCGTGTCGCAGATGGCGTTGACGCCGAACTTGAACACGCGGCGGCCATTCATGGACAGCACGCTCTCGCTATCTGCAGAGGCCTTAAACGGCGAGGTGCCGACCAGACCGGATACGCGCAACGTCTCGACGTCGGGCGCCGTCGAAAGCTCAACGGCAAGGGGGTTGTCTCCCCCAGCTCCAATCACTGCGGCGCCTGCCCCATCGCCAAAGAGCACGCAGGTGGCGCGGTCGGTCCAGTCGAGCGCGCGCGTCATCTGCTCGGCAGCAACGACAAGCACGCAGGTGGCGCGACCGCGGGCGATATAGCCCTCGGCGACATCGAGCGCAAATACGAAGCCGGCACAAGCCGCCGAGACATCGAAGGCAGGGCACGTCGCGCCTAGTCGCTCAGCAACGGCACACGCCTCAGCGGGAACAAGGTGGTCACCCGTCGTCGTCGAGCAGACGATCAGATCCAGCTGGCTCGCGTCGATTCCGGACACCTGGAGTGCCCGCTCGCTCGCCGCTACGGCAAGGTCGTCAAGTGACTCGGTGGTGCAGACGTGGCGGCTCTTGATACCTGTGCGGGTAAAAATCCACTCATCCGAGGTATCGAGGAACTCAGACAGCTCGTCATTGGAAACACTGCGTTCAGGAAGCGCCGAGCCTGTTCCAAGAATCGTGAAACCCATCACTAACCTCCTTTGAGTTGTTGACGTGTTTACATCGACCAAGAGAGGATAGCGCATTTTTGTCGTTGTTGACGTGTTAACATTAAATTGTCCAAATGCGACAAAGGCTTCACATTGTGTCTATCTCTCGACACCATTGCGCGATTGCCTTATTAACTTAGGAGGTAGCAGCTGTTATGGATTCTTGTTTAACGATAGTCGACGTAACCGGATCGACCAACGATGACCTGCTCGAAGCAGGAAAACGGGGAGCGCCGCACGGCACAGGACTTGCCGCCCGGGCTCAGACAGCAGGGCGCGGCCGGCGCGGCCACAAGTGGGATTCAACCGCCGGCAACCTATTGCTTTCGATTGTCCTGCGTCCATGCGTTAATCCTGCAAAGTACTCTGGTCTTGCCGCCGTCAGCGGCCTAGCGGTGCTCGAGGCGCTCGAAAAGCAGGGTCTTGCTAACGAGATCGGCCTCAAATGGCCCAACGACCTCGTCGCACGAGGACATAAGCTTGGCGGCATCTTAGTCGAGGCGGCTCGTGACAACGAGGGCGGGCCCTTCGCCGTCTGCGGCATTGGCGTCAACGTAAACTACACGCCGCAGGAGGTGCCCGATGGCGGCCTGGCGGCAATTGGCCTCTCGGACCTTAACGAAAACGTTCCTACCGTCGACATGCTCCTTGATGAGGTCTATCACGCCGTTATAGACGCCGTAGATGCCTGGGCAGAACGCCTCAACTCCATGGAAGAAAACACCGGACCGCTCGCGCCCGTCCACGGCGAATATGTCGCTCACCTCAATTGGATTGGAGAGCACGTTATCGCCCGCTCCCCCGCTGGAGACGAGCTGGCGCGAGGCATCTTTAAAACGGTCGATGGCTTTGGTCGCGCGTGCATCGAAACGAAAGACGGCTTGCGTTTCTTCCATTTTGAGGAGGCGTCTTTGCGCCACTTAAGCGATTAGGGCGCCGCAGTCATCGGCTCGGCAGCATTACCCGGCAGTCCAAACCATCATTCAAAACAAAAGGGCCCCGCTACCGTAACGGCAGCGGGGCCCTTTAAGCTATGAGCGATATCGCTTAGAGCTTGATGTCAATGTCGACGCCAGCGGGGAGGTCGAGACGCATGAGCGAATCAACGGTGCCCGAGGTGGGGTCGAGGATGTCGATGAGGCGCTTGTGAGTGCGCATCTCGAACTGCTCACGGGAGTCCTTGTTCACGTGCGGCGAGCGGATAACCGTGTACAGGTTGCGCTCGGTGGGCAGGGGGACAGGACCGGAAACGCGAGCGCCGGTCTTCTGAGCGGTCTCGACGATGAGCTTCGCGGACTGATCGACGACCTCGTGATCATAGCCCTTGAGGCGAATGCGGATCTTCTGGGTAGCCAACTTAAACCTCCAAAGAGTGCGAGAGATGTTCTCGCGGATTACGTAACAGGGAGCTCGAACTTAGGCGTTCTTGCTCATGACCTCGTCCACGATGGACTTGGGCGCGGGCTCATAAGAGTCGAACTGCATCGTGTAGGATGCACGGCCCTGGGTCTGGGAGCGAAGGTCGGTAGCGTAACCGAACATCTCGCCCAGCGGCACCTTGGCACGGATGAGCTTGCTGTTCTTGCGATCCTCCATGCCCTCGATCTTGCCGCGGCGACCGGAGAGGTTGCCCATAACGTCGCCCATGTACTGCTCGGGGGTCTCGACCTCGACAGCCATGATCGGCTCGAGCAGCTGCGGATCGGACTTCTTGAGGGCGTCCTTGATAGCCATGGAACCGGCGATCTTGAAGGCGGCCTCGGAGGAGTCGACCTCGTGGTAAGAACCGTCGAACAGGGTGACCTTAACGTCAAGGACCGGGAAGCCGGCGATAACACCGGTGTTCAGGGCCTCCTGGATGCCCTTGTCGATGGACGGGATGTACTCCTTGGGCACGACGCCGCCGACGATAGCGTTGACGAACTCGTAGCCGAAGCCCTCCTCCATCTTCTCGAGCTTGATGACAGCGTGGCCGTACTGACCGCGACCGCCGGACTGACGGACAAACTTGCCCTCAGCCTTCTCGACGTCGTGACCAGCGGTCTCGCGATAGGCAACCTGGGGCTTACCGACGTTAGCGTCAACCTTGAACTCGCGGAGCAGACGGTCGACGATGATCTCGAGGTGCAGCTCGCCCATGCCGGCGATGATGGTCTGGCCGGTCTCGTGGTTGGTGGACACCTGGAAGGTCGGGTCCTCCTCGGCGAGCTTGGTCAGAGCCAGGGACATCTTGTCCTGCTCGGCCTTGGTCTTGGGCTCGATGGCAACGTCGATAACGGGCTTAGCGAACTCGATCTTCTCGAGGACGATCTCCTTGCCCTCGGCGCACAGGGTGTCGCCGGTGGTGGAGTTCTTGAAGCCGACGCAAGCGACGATGTCGCCGGCGGCAGCGTCGTCACGGTCGATACGCTCGGCGGCGTTCATCTCGAGGATGCGGCCGAGGCGCTCGCGCTGACCGTTGGAAGCGTTAACAACGTAGGAGCCGGACTCGGCGCGGCCGGAGTAAACGCGGACATAGGTGAGCTTACCGACGAACGGATCGGTCATGATCTTGAAGACCAGGCCGGAGAAGGGCTCGTCGAAGGAAGGATGACGCTGGATCTCCTCGCCGGTGTCCGGATCGGTACCGGTGACGGCCTCAACGTCGAGCGGGCTGGGCAGGTAGTCGACGACAGCGTCGAGCAGCTCCTGAACGCCCTTGTTCTTGTAGGCGGAGCCCACGAAGACGAGGTTGAGCTCATTGGCCAGAACACCCTTGCGCAGAGCAGCCTTGAGCTCCTCGACGGTGAAGTCCTCCTCCATGAGGATCTTCTCCATGAGCTCGTCGTCAAAGCTGGCAGCAGCGTCAAGGAGCTCCTCGCGCTTGGTGGCAGCGATGTCGGCAAACTCAGCCGGGATCTCGTCCATCGGCTCGGGGTAGGTCATACCCTTCTCGTCGGCCTTGAAGTCCCATGCAGTCATGGTGACCAGGTCGATGACGCCCCAGAAGTTGTCCTCGGCGCCCATCGGGACCTGAGCGGCCACGGCGTTAGCGTCGAGACGATCCTTCATGGTCTCGATAGCGTTGAAGAAGTCAGCGCCCACGCGGTCATACTTGTTGATGAAAGCGATGCGGGGGACGTTGAAGGTGGAAGCCTGACGCCAAACGGTCTCAGACTGGGGCTGAACGCCGGCAACGGCGTCGAAGACGGCGACAGCGCCATCGAGGACGCGCAGGCAGCGCTCGACCTCGGCGGTGAAGTCAACGTGGCCCGGGGTGTCGATGATCTGGATGCGGTAGTCCTTACCGTCCTTGTTCCAGAAGCACGTGGTAGCAGCGGAGGTAATGGTTACGCCGCGCTCCTGCTCCTGAACCATCCAGTCCATGGTGGCAGCGCCCTCATGGACCTCACCGATCTTGTGGGTCTTACCGGTGTAGTAAAGAATACGCTCGGTCGTGGTGGTCTTACCGGCATCGATGTGGGCCATGATGCCGATGTTACGGGTATCGGAAAGCTTGTACTTAGGCTTAGCCATGTTAGTTCCTTACCTTAACTTACCAACGATAGTGAGAGAACGCGCGGTTGGCCTCGGCCATCTTGAAGACGTCCTCACGCTTCTTGACGGAAGCGCCCAGGCCGTTGGAAGCGTCGAGGATCTCGTTGGCGAGACGCTCGGCCATGGTCTTCTCCTTGCGAGCGCGGGAGAAGTTGACGATCCAGCGGATACCCAGAGCGGTGGAACGACGGGAGTTGACCTCCATCGGGACCTGATAGGTAGCGCCACCGACACGCTTGGGCTTAACCTCGAGCGTGGGCTTGACGTTGTCCATAGCCTTCTTGAAGGTAGCGAGAGCGTCGCCACCCTCGGACTTCTCGGCAACGATCTCGAAAGCGGTGTAAACGATGCGCTCAGCGGTGGCCTTCTTGCCGTCAAGAAGGACCTTGTTGATGAGCTGAGTCACCAGGCGGTTGTTGTAAACGGCGTCAGGCTGAACCTCACGACGATTAGCTGCTGCACGACGCGGCATGTGAAATCTCCTTAAGTGTCTACCGTGCGGCGCTCAAGACGGCACACGGCGAAAGTATCAAAACGTTATCTGGCTTATTTAGCCTTGGGGCGCTTAGCACCGTACTTGGAACGGGCCTGCATACGGTTCTGGACCGGAGCAGCGTCGTAGGCGCCACGGATGACGTGATAACGGACACCAGGGAGGTCACGGACACGACCGCCGCGGACGAGCACGATGGAGTGCTCCTGCAGGTTGTGGCCCTCACCCGGGATGTAAGCAGTAACTTCGATGCCGTTGACGAGGCGAACACGGGCAACCTTACGAAGAGCCGAGTTCGGCTTCTTGGGGCTCGTGGTGAAGACGCGGGTGCACACGCCGCGCTTCTGGGAGTTGTGCTGCAGAGCAGCGTTCTTGGACTTCTTGGGCACGGAACGACGGCCCTGGCGAACCAGCTGGTTAATAGTAGGCAAAGCGTACTCCTTCTCGAATGATTCCAGCTTTCTGTAAAGTGCAACGGCTTGAATCGAGGGGTCAGCATCCCCCTACGAAACACGCAGTTCGATAGGATACGTGGCGTTAGCTGTGCCGTCAACAGACCACGCCGCCGGGCGTATCCCAAAATGAGTATATTTCCGCAAAGCCTACACAAAAGGAATCCCCTTCGGTGCGCGGGGGCGGATTCCCGGTCCGGGCGGCCCGCTGTTTAAGTTTGCTGCTCTACAGTCCTGGCTCGCACGGAGGCCACATTAAGTGGCCTCCGGCTCGTGCGGAACTCGCGACAAACTTAACCCCTGTGCCGCCCGGCCCGGGAATCCGACGCGCTCGTCAGGGCAACGTTCCCTGCCAAAAAGGGACAGGTGGTAGCGCGCAGAGATGTGGTGTAAGAGGCGGGGCATGCCCCGCCTCCGCACTT
>CATYJU010000031.1 GCA_958407995.1 uncultured Collinsella sp. | reverse complement strand
AACAAGCTGCGCGTCTGCAAGAAGTGCGGCCACAAGTTCTAAGCTGCCCGCAACAGTTAAGTTGCTAGCAAAGGCCCGGATGCCACGGCACCCGGGCCTTTTTTCTATCCCTACTCATTGGGGACAGGCTTAAATGAGTACCCTAACTGGGTAAGCATAAATGAGCGGGTCGTGCTGTATAAATTGCTTGTGTGCGCGTTTATGCGCGTTAGATTGCGTTTAATTACGCACCTATGCGTATATATGCGCCGTTTACGGGGCAATAATGACCGTTTAGCGGTGAGATACGCAAAAACGCGCACTGACGCGCGTGTTTGTGCGAATATAGAGCTGTCAGAAATGCAAGACGTTCTATGACACAGGAGACACATAATGGCAGATTCCAAGCAGGCTCCACTCGACGCCGCGGCAGCCGCCAAAGCAGCATTTGCTTCGGTCCAGGACAAGCCGTTCCCTAACGACATCTTTACGGCTCCCGAGCTCCGTTGGGCTGTGATCGGTTGCGGCGTTATTGCCAACCAGATGGCTCAGTCCCTTGCCCTGGCCGGCCGCAAGCTTACGGGCGTTGCCAACCGCACGCTCACCAAGGCTCAGACTTTTGCCGACCAGTACGGCGTCGAGAAGGTCTATGACACGGTTGAGGATCTCTACGCCGATCCTGACATCGACGCCGTCTACATCACCACCCCGCACAACACCCATATCACCTATCTGCGCGCCGCCCTGGCGGCCGGCAAGCACGTTCTCTGCGAGAAGGCCATCACGCTCAACTCCGCCGAGCTCGATGAGGCCCGCGCCATTGCCGCCGAACACAACGTGGTCCTTATGGACGCTACCACGGTGCTCCACATGCCCTTGTATCAAGAGCTGCGCCGCCGCATGGATGCCGGCGAGTTTGGCCGCATGAACCTCGCTCAGCTCAACTTTGGTAGCTACAAGGAGTACGGCGACCTGACCAACCGTTTCTACAATCGCAACCTCGCCGGCGGTGCCATGCTCGATATTGGCGTATACGCCCTGTCCGTCATGCGCCTGTTTATGGCGAGCCAGCCCGTCGAGGTCGTGTCTCTGGGTAACACCTGCGAGACCGGCGTGGACGTTGCAGGCGGCATCGTCTGCCGCAATGCCGAGCAGCAGCTGGGCGTCGTGAGCCTTACGCTCCACTCCAAGCAGCCAAAGCGCTCGGTTATCAGCTTTGACAATTGCTATGTCGAGGTCAACGAGTATCCGCGCGCCGATCACGCGACGATCGTGTGGACCGCGGACGGTCATCGCGAGGAGGTCGCCGCGGGCACCGAGGCTTATGCCCTGTGCTACGAGATGGCTGACCTCGAGCAGGCCGTCGCCGGCGACGATTCCAAGCGTGAGCTTCTGGATTATGCTTCTGATGTGATGGAGCTCATGACCAAGCTCCGCGCCGATTGGGGAGTCGTCTACCCCGAGGAGGAGTAAGCGATGCTTGCGGAAGATAGGCTCAATACGATCGTGTCGATGGTGCAGCAGGCTGGCTCGGTAACGGTGCCCGAGCTTGCCGATGCCCTGGGCGTGACGGCCTCTACCATTCGACGCGACCTACAGACGCTCGACCGAGCGCACCGCATCGCCAAGGTGCACGGTGGCGCGACAAGTCTTGAGCGCGCGCACGTGACGCGCGACCTAACGATCAGTGAGCGCAGTGATCTCCATAACGACGACAAGGAGCGTATCTGCGCCCGCGCCGCGGCGCTCGTGGAGCCCGAGAGCTTTGTGTACATCGATTCGGGTTCGACAACGCTCAGACTCATCGAGCATCTTCCGCATCTCGAATCGGTCACCTATGTGACTGATTCCGTGCTCCATGCTCAGCATCTCGCTGTGCGCGGCATGCGCACCGTGGTGCTGGGCGGCGAGCTTAAACCCGAGACCGAGGCGCTCGTTGGCCCCGATGCTCTGGCAACCCTAGACCGCTACAACTTTAACTGCGGCTTTTGGGGTTCTAACGGCATTGCCGCCGAGCAGGGCTTTACGACGCCCGATATCGAGGAGGCACAAGTAAAGCGTATCTCGATGCGCCATACGGCCAAGCGCTTCGTAATCTCGGACGCCAGTAAATTTGGCATGGTGGCGCCCGTCAAGTTCGCGGACTTCCGTGACGCAACGATTATTACCGCAGGCGATGTCCCTGCCAAGTACCGGGCAATGGACAACGTCATCACGGTCTAACAGCAGGGGACGGGCTAAGGCCAAAACCATTTAGTTTTCTCAATAGAAAAGCGGCAACGTCCATCACGGGCGTTGCAGCTTTTGTTGTCTACCGGTTTGTCTAAGTCTGTAACAACTAGACCGTTAAAAGTGGGCCAGGTGTTACAGATTGAGATACTTCCGAACCGCGCCGTCCCTTTGTCTCAATCTGTAACATCTGAGCTTGATTTTGCCGAGTTACTGTTACAGATTGAGATTTTCCCTTAAGGGGGATTCGAATGTCTCGATCTGTAACAGATAGGCCGGAAAATGAGCTCTAACTGTTACAGATCGAGACGTTTTGGGACCGCGGCTGAGCCATTGCGACAAAGCCACCACAAAGGTGCCTGTCCCTTTTTGGCAGGTTTTAGGGCTCCCAGGGGCAGGGGGCTTCGATGTGGATGTGCTCGCCGGTTACGGGATGCGTGAAGGACACGCTGTGGGCGTGGAGCATCAGGCCGCAGGGGCGCGGCGTTCCGTACAGGTCGTCGCCAACCAGGGGATGACGCTCGCTGGCCAGGTGCACGCGAATCTGATGCTTGCGGCCGGTGAGCAGCTCGACATCAATATACGAGCGCGTGGGCAGGCCACGGCGGCTCTTAAGACGCTTGAGTACCTTGACGCGCGTCTGAGACGGCTTGCCGCTGGCGCCAACGCGCATCTTGCGGCTATCGTGGCGGTCGCGGGCGATGGGCTTGTCGATGAGCTTTTCGTTCCAGTCGATTTTGCCCTCGGCGAGCGCCAGGTAGTGCTTTTCGAATGCGTGGTCGATGATCATCTGGTCAAAAGCGGGTTGCGTCTGCTTGTCGAGCGAGAACAACACCACGCCGGTGGTGTTGCGGTCCAGGCGGTTGAGCGGCTGCATGTCAGTCGCGGCAAAGCCGTCGCCCATCGCCAACAAAAGGTCGCTAGCGTAGTCGGTAAGTGTGCGCTCGCCGGTGCCGTCACCGTGGACGATCATGCCAGCGGGCTTGTCGATGGCCATGAGCCAGGCGTCGCAGTAGAGGACTTGAGGTTCTTCGTTCACGTGTAAGCCTTTCGGTTAGCTAATTCCCACAAACATGCAGCCCGAGGTGGCGCCGCGCAGGCGGGCGGCGGGCTTGCGGCCGGCTTGAGCCGCCTCGACGGCGCGACGGACGCGAGCGACGGCACGGCCAATCTCATCGGCCTCGAGCAGGGTTCCGTCGACCATAAGACGACGGACGCCGGCGTCGAGCAACTGCGGTACCTGCGGCGTGAGGTCGATGGGGTAGGCGTCGTACAGGCGTGAGCGGCCGTGGATGTCGGTACGCACCGGCATGATCTTGCCGTCGATATTCTTGAGCGAGAGCTTGCGGGCACGCAGGCGGCAGTTGGCACAATCGTGGATACAGCCGTTGGCAACCTGCAGAATGCAATGCTCGCTTGTCATGACGCGCGGGCGGCCAAAGACGGTGATGCCCAGAGCCGCGGGCGCGGCGGCGCCGAGCGAGACAATCTCGTCGAGTGTGATCTCGGGCGAGAGCCAAAACGCACCGGCTCCGCGCTCGGCAAGCGCCTCCATGCAGGGCGTGTTGTGCACCGGCAGGCAAGAGCGAATCTCGGCCGTGGCGCCAACCTGGGCGGCCAGGGCAAGCTCAGAGATGTTGCCAATAGCGACCGTGGCGCCGGCAACAACCCACGGGTCGACACGTACGTGGTCAACGGCGCGGCAGACCTCGTCGAGCACGGGTACGATGCCCTGCTCAAATGCATCGGCGGGGGAGAGCTCGGCCGCATCGAGCGCGTCGGTGGTCATGTAGATGCGCGTTGCACCCTCCGCCCGCACTGCCTCGGCGGCCTCGAGCGAGGTGACGGTGGCACAGATCTGCGGCTCATCGCGGTAGTGCTCGGGCGCGGGACGGGAATCACTGGTTGCAATCGCCGGCAGCTCGAGCGTTTTCGCGCGCTCCTCGTACGGTGCCAGAATGACCTCTTCCAGCGCCTTACAAGCGGCGGCGCGCACCTTGTGCACGGCGGAAAAGCCCATACCGCAGCCGGCGTCGAGCGAAACGTCAAAGCTTGCGGCCTCAAAGGGAGAGGAGCCCATGCGCCCGACGTGCTCAACCAGATCGGATGCCTCGACGGCGCGGGTCTTGGCAGCCTCGACGGTAAAGCCCGTGGCCGTGGCCGTAAGCGAAGGATCGTCGCAGCAGGTGAGCGTAACGGTAAACGGCTCGCCCAGACGCGCTACGACGGTAACATCCACGGCGCGGCGGCGCAGCACATCGCGCTTGAGCGCGGCGCCGGCGGCGTCAATGGCGCGCTGACTTCGAATCACGCGCACGCGGCAGCCCTCGGGCATGCTGCGGGGCACGCGGCACTCGATGATGTCGCCCGCGGCGGCATCATCGGCGGCGATGGTGGTCAGGAACTGGTCGAACTCATCGTCATGGCGAAGCTCCAGCAGGTCGCCCTTGCCAACGGGCTCAAACAACTCAATGCGGGCGATGGCAGCGCGGCGACGGCGGTCGTCGGGCTTGAGCCCGCGCACATCGCGGTTGGCCAGACGGCTGCCCAGCACCGTGCCCACGATCTGGCCGCGGTTGTTGGAGCGCTCGTAGCTCATCATCTCGTCGCCCGAGGTACCGTCCTGATAGGCGTGCGTAAAGTCGCGGTTAAAGCAGCGCTTGAGCTGGCGCTGGCGGGCGGCATCCTCATCCTTAGAGGTCGAAACATCGGCAAGCATGTCATCAATCTGATGACGATACACGTCGACGATGGAATACACGTAATCAGGCGCCTTCATGCGGCCCTCGAGCTTGAGCGATGCGGCGCCGGCGTCATACAGACGGCGAACAAGCTGCGAAGTGTTGGTGTCGCGTGGGCACAGCGCGCGCTCGCGACCGGCGGGGGAGAGCGCGCGACCGTTCTCGTCGATTAGTTCGTAAGGCAGGCGACAAGGCTGAGCGCACATGCCGCGATTGGCCGAGCGGCCCGCCATGGCAAAGCTCGACAGCAGGCATAGACCCGAGTAGCAAAAGCAGATGGCGCCGTGGCTAAAGACCTCAAGGTCAACATCGGGCGCAGCGTCGTGAATGGTGGCAATCTCGTCGATGGAAAGCTCGCGCGAGAGGGTCACGCGGTCGGCGCCCTGCTCACGGCACCAGATGGTTCCGCGGTCGTCATGGATGTTCGCCTGGGTCGAGATGTGTGTCTCGATGCCGGGCATGGTGCGCTTGACCTCAAAGAACAGGCCCCAGTCCTGGATGATGAAGGCGTCGGCGCCCAGCGTGGAGCAGCGATGGATGAGTTGCAGTGCATCGCTCATCTCGGACTGCTTGATGACGATGTTGACCGTGACGTAGACGCGCGAGCCGGCTAGATGCGCGGCGCGGCAGGCCTGCTCAAAGGCCTCGTCGGTAAAGTTCGTTGCCTTGCGGCGGGCGTTGAAGCTGCCCATACCGCAGTAGATGGCGTCTGCCCCGGCGGCGAGCGCGGCGGCAAAGGGCTCCGGGCCTCCGGCGGGGGCCAAAAGCTCGGGCCTGCGGTTGGTGGTTCGGCTGGCGGTTGCGGTCATATCCTGCCTTTCAAAATGCTCAGATACTCAAAAGTATAGTGGTGCCGTTGCGGTGGACGATGCCCACAGCCTAAGCAGGACAAAGTCTTCAGCAGCCTCTCGGGAAAAGGGATCAGTTTTCAGGCAGGTCGCCAGTCACGCCGCTCATCGGCCCGTACGCGCCGTTGGGCGATAAAATATTCTCGCAGCGTGATAATAATCTTGCATTACGCGGAAACCTTGAGTACCATCCCAATCAAGCGCGGTGTTCAGACCGAACTGTGCCTCCCGGTGTGAACGCCGCGCTCACGCTTTCTCAACTGATCGTAAGGAGATAAACATGAGCAAGACCGTCGTGTCTTCCGATAACGCACCCGCAGCCATCGGCCCGTATTCCCCCGGTATCCAGGCCGGCAACATGGTGTTCCTGTCCGGCCAGCTGGGCATCGATCCCGCGACCGGCAAGATGCCCGAGGGCGTCGAGGCCCAGGCCAAGCAGTCCCTCGCCAACGTCGAGGCCTTGCTGACCGCTGCCGGCGCCACCTTTGCCGATGTCGTCAAGACCACGGTCTACCTGGCCGACATCGCCGACTTCGCTGCCGTGAACGAGATCTACGCCTCCAAGTTCGAGGCTCCGTTCCCCGCGCGCAGCGCCTTCCAGGTTGCCGCCCTTCCGGCTGGCGGTCTGGTCGAGATCGAGGTCGTCGCCGCTCTCTAAGGCGTTGGCCACAACTAAACATGACATGCAAAAAGACCCTGCAGCGCGTGCGAGCTGCAGGGTCTTTTGTCAAGTGACGGGTCGCTTGTGGAGCCGCGCTCCATTTTGCTCGTTAGCCCTCCTTGCGAACTTTTTGCAGGTAGCGGTAGACGCTGGGCTCCGAGATGCCCAGCGCGGTGGCGGCGCAGGCCACGGCGCCCTTGAGCATGAACACCCCGTTGCCGTTGAGGTGGCGAATGACGTCCACGCGGTCGCTCTGACCAAGCGACGCTACATCCAGCCCGCGCGCGCTCAGCAACTCGGCAATGCTGCGGTCGATGAGCTCCTGTGTGGACTCCGAAAGGCTTTCGACCTCGATAGGGGCGGGCTCCGTGCGCGTCGGCGCTGCGTCGAAGCACGCCATGAGCTGCTGCGCCATGGCGTTGATGGAGCGTACTGTGGAAAGGTCGGTGTTGACGCAGAGCATACCGACGATCTCGTCATTCTCGCGGATAAAGTACGTCGCTGACTCCAACGTCTTGCCGCCGGCACCGCGCCCCTCGTAGCCCGTAATAAACGGCAGGTCGCGATACTTGGGGTCGTGCATGATCTTAAGCGCCAGATCGGTGGCGGGGCCGCCGACCTTGCGGCCGCTCACGATGCCGTTGCGAATATCGACGATGGCGTGGTCGGGATCCGAGAAATCGTGCAGCACGATTTCACTGTTTTTGCCGAGTATCTGCTCCAGAAAATCGACCATCGGCAAAAAGCGGCGTACGGTCTCGTTCACGGGCAACTCCTTTGAGTGAAATCGGAAATGTTCATAACAATTTTTTCTCATGGTAACACGCTGCCCATCATCTCGTATATCCGCAGGTACATTGCGTAATACAGATGAGCGGTAGATATTTGGCGGTAAACGGTTGACCAAAAGAAAAGTTAGATGTTATTTTGACCAGACACTTTCATGACCTGCGGAAATGCGTTAATTCAGCTGAAGAATAGTCTGATAACAAAAAATTATTATTGAGAATGAGAATCATCTTTAATACGATATGCAATGAAGGCACAACCTCAACCCCGCACTGCGTCACAATAGAGCGTTAGATGCGAAAACAACTACTTCGAGGATTGGTGGTCAAATGACCCAGGAGACGGTTACGAACGGCACTGAAGCCCTGTTCACTCGCGAAGGCATGCCTCCCGTTAAGGAAATGATCCCGTGTGCCCTTCAGCACGTACTGGCATCGTTTGCCGGCATCATTACCCCGGCGGTCATCATGGCCGGCGTCTACGGCTTTAATAGCCAGCAGAGCACCGACATCATCCAGGTCGCGCTCATTCTTTCGGCGATCGATACGGCCCTTCAGGCCTTCGCTCCCTTCCGTCGCATCGGCGGCGGCCTGCCCATCGTCATGGGCGTTTCGTTCGCGTTCCTGCCGGCCCTGCAGGCCATGGGTGCCTCGGGCTTTAGCTTTGGTGCGCTGCTGGGTGGCGAGATCGTCGGCGGCGCCGTCGCGGTCCTCTTTGGTCTGGCCTACAGCAAGATCAAGTGGCTGTTCCCACCCGTCGTGACCGGTACGGTCATCTTCTCCATTGGCGTCTCTCTCTATCCCACGGCCGTCAAGTATATGGCCGGCGGTATGGGTACGCCGCTGTGGGGCACCCCGCAGGCCTGGTGCGTCGCTCTTATCACCTTCGCCGTGGTCTTTGCGCTCGCCAACTTTGGCAAGGGCACGCTCAAGCTGGGATCCGTGTTCTTTGGCATGATCGTTGGCATGATCGTCTCCATCCCCTTTGGCATGATCGACTTCTCCAGCGTCGCCACCGCTCAGGTCTTCGCCCTTCCCAAGCTCATGCCCTACGCGCTCGAGTTTGATCCCGAGGTCTGCATTACCCTCGCCGTCGTGTTCCCCATGGTTGCTATTCAGGTTATCGGTGACGTCTCCGCCGCCTGCCTGGGCTCCATCGACCGTATGCCCACCGAGCGTGAGCTCTCCGGCGCTATCGTGTCCCAGGGCCTCACCTCTATGGTCGGCGGCCTGCTGGGCGGTCTTCCCACCAGCGCCCTTGGCCAGAATGTGGGCATCATCTGCTCCAACAAGGTCGTCAACAAGTGGGTCTTTGTGATCATCGCGGCCGTCTTTGCCATCGCCGGCCTGTTCCCGCAGCTTTCTGCCGTCCTTTCCGCTATCCCGCAGCCCGTCATCGGCGGCGCGACCGTCGGCGTCTTTGGCACCATCACCATGAACGGCGTGCGCATGTTCACCCGCGAGGGCCTCACGCAGCGCACTACCACTATTGTCGGCACCTCCGTCGTCTTTGGCCTGGGTATCTGGATGGCCAGCGGTTGCCTTGCCGGCGAGGGTATGCCCGCCTGGGTGTCCACCGTCATCGGCTCCAATGCCGTAACCCCCACCGCCATCATGGCCATTGTCCTTAACCTGATCCTTCCGCAGACGCCGGTCGTGGCTCAGCATATCGATGCTGCCAAGGACGCTGCCGTGGATCTGGTCTTGCCCGAGAGCAAGAAGTAACCAATTCGGTGCTATTCGTCGGCGGACGCATCGCCTCGTCCGCCGACGTCATGCGGCGCCAAGCCGCACTTCAAAGGGTTTGTCCCTTTGGTGAAGCGTTGACGGGAGAGGGCCCGTTTCCGGTGTAGGCCGGCGCTTCGCACTCCGCCATGTCAGAGGTGTCAAACCCCGCCCCTGATGTTGAAGGGAGCATCCATGCTTCTGGTCGCTAACGGTTCCGTCTTTACTCGCAACGCTCAGACCCCGTTCATTCCAAACGGTGCGGTCGCCATTGACGGAGATACGATCGTCGAAGTAGGTCCCGAGTGCGAGCTCAAGGCCAAGTACCCGGATGCCGAGTACGTCGACGCCCAGGGCAACCTCATCATGCCCGGACTTATCAACTGCCACACCCACATCTACTCGGGTCTGGCCCGCGGCCTTGCCATTAAGGGCTGCAACCCCACCAACTTCCTGGAGAATCTTGAGCAGCAGTGGTGGAAGATCGATGACAACCTGACGCTCGACGGCACCAAGGCCAGCGCCTATGCCACGATTCTTGACTCCATCCGCGATGGCGTCACCACGATCTTCGATCACCATGCGAGCTTCTGCGAGATCCCGGGAAGCCTCTTCACCATTAAGGACGCAGCTCAGGAGCTGGGCATGCGTTCGTGCCTGTGCTACGAGGTCTCTGATCGCCGCGGCCAGGAAAAATGCGACCAGGCCATTGCCGAGAACGCCGAGTTTGCCCAGTGGGCCGCCAAGGAGCGTCACGATAACGATAACCACATGATCGCCGCCATGTTTGGCGGTCACGCCACCTTTACGCTGTCGGACGAGACCATGGACAAGATGGCTGAGGCCAACAACGGCCTGACCGGCTTCCACATCCATGTGTGCGAGGGCATGAACGACGTGTGGGATTCCCGCCTCAACCGCGGTGGCATCAGCCCCGTCGAGCGCCTGCTGCAGCACAACCTGCTGGGTCCCGACACCATGCTGGGCCACTGCATCCACGTGACGCCTGCCGAGATGGATATCGTCAAGGAGTCCGGCACCTGGCTCGTCAACAACCCCGAATCCAATATGGGCAACGCCGTGGGCTGCGCCCCCGTGCTCGAATTCTTCCGCCGCGGCATTCCTGTGTGCATGGGTACCGACGCCTACACCCACGATATGCTCGAGAGCCTTAAGGTCTTCCTGATCATTCAGCGCCACAACGCCGCCATGCCCAACGTGGGCTGGTGCGAGGCCATGACCATGCTGTTCGAGAACAACGCCAAGATGGCGAGCAAGTACTTCGATCGCAAGCTCGGTGTGCTCGAGGCCGGCGCTGCCGCCGACGTCATCGTCATGGACTACAAGCCCTTTACGCCGCTGAGCGAGGAGAACATCGACGGCCACATGCTCTTTGGCATGATGGGCAAAAACTGCCGCACCACCATCATCAACGGCCGCGTCCTGTACAAGGATCGCGAGTTCGTTGGGATTGATGAGGACAAGATCAACGCGTGGACCATGGCTGAGTCCAAGAAGCTCTGGAGCACGCTCAACGATCGCGCCTACTAATTACAAGTAGATTCACGCGCGTCGGATGTTTCGCCGCATCCGACGCGCGTATAGGCGGCCTCCGCGGGGTCGCCGGCGCTGTGCTAGCGCTACACCGTATTTGCGCCCGCCGCGCGGTCTCGCCGGGCGTTACAGAGAGGAGCTCATTATGAGCGACATCATGAGGCCGATCCCGTTTTCGCAGCTGATGAACTGGATCATCGAGGAGCACAAGACTCAGGGCGCCGTCTTTGGCGTGCGCAAGATGGTCACGACCAACCAGGAGGGTGCGCTTCCCATTTTTGACGAGCGCATCGAGACTCCGTTTGGCCCGGCCGCCGGTCCCAACACGCAGCTGGCCCAGAACATCGTGGCCTCTTATGTGGCTGGTTCCCGCTTCTTTGAGCTTAAGACCGTTCAGGTTATGGACGGCGAGGAGCTCTCCAAGTGCGTTAACAAGCCCTGCATTGTGGCGCAGGACGAGTGCTACAACTGCGAGTGGTCGACCGAGCTCGAGGTTCCGCAGGCCTTTGCCGAGTACGTGAAGGCATGGTTCGCCTGCCACCTGATCGCTCGCGAGTACGGCCTGGGCAGCCCGGACGGCTTTGTCTTTAACATGTCGGTGGGCTATGACCTGGAGGGCATTAAGAGCCCCAAGGTCGATGCGTACATTGAGGGCATGAAGGACGCCAGCGGCTCCGAGGTTTGGAACGAGTGCCGCACGTGGGCGCTCGCTAACCTGGACAAGTTTGAGCATGTCGATGCTGCGTTTGTCGAGTCCATCCCGGCGCGCGTCTCCAACTCCATTACCGAGTCCACGCTGCACGGCTGCCCGCCCGCCGAGATCGAGCGCATCGCGACCTACCTCATCACCGAGAAGGGCCTCAACACCTACATCAAGTGCAACCCCACGCTGCTGGGCTATGAGTTTGCCCGCCAGCGCCTCAACGAGCTGGGCTTTGACTACATCGTCTTCGATGACACGCACTTCCGCGAGGACCTGCAGTGGGCCGATGCCGTGCCCATGTTCGAGCGCCTGATTGCCCTGTGCGCCGAGCGCGGTTTGGAGTTTGGCGTCAAGCTCACCAACACCTTCCCCGTCGATGTGACGAGGAACGAGCTGCCCTCCACCGAGATGTACATGTCGGGCCGTTCGCTGTTCTCGCTGACCATCGAGGCCGCCCGCCGCATTACCGAGCAGTTCGATGGCAAGCTGCGCATCAGCTACTCCGGCGGTGCTACGGTCTACAACATCCGCGCCCTGTACGATGCCGGCATTTGGCCCGTCACCCTGGCGACCGACGTGCTCAAGCCTGGTGGCTACGAGCGCTTTAGCCAGATGGCCGGCGAGTTTACCGATCTGGACGGCAAGCCGTTTGAGGGTGTCTCTCTCGACGCCGTGACCGCGATCCAGGTCGATTCGCTTACCAACCCGCTCTATAAGAAGCCGCTGCGCCCGCTGCCCGATCGCAAGGTCGCCGGTAAGAGCCCGCTTTCCGACTGCTTTACCACGCCGTGCCGCACGAGCTGCCCCATCCAGCAGGATATTCCCGCCTACCTGGCGGCTGTTGACGAGGGTCGCTACGAGGACGCGCTCAACATTATCATCGAGCGCAACGCCCTGCCGTTCATTACCGGCACCATCTGTCCGCATCCCTGCGGCCGTGCCTGCGAGCGTGCGTTCTACGAGCCCGAGGGCGCCCAGATTCGCGCCAGCAAGCTCAAGGCCGCCCGCGAGGCCATGACCGCCGTGCTGCCCAAGCTGCGCGCCCAGGCCATCGCAAACGACGACGAGCGCAACGTTGCCGTTATCGGCGGCGGCCCGGCCGGCCTGGCGACGGCGTTCTTCCTGACGCGTGCCGGCGTGCCCGTCACCATCTTCGAGGCCCGCGACTCTCTCGGCGGCGTGGTCCGTCACGTGATCCCCGAGTTCCGTATCGCCAGCGACGATATCTCCCACGATGCCGAGCTCTGCCTGGCCTTTGGCGCCAAGGTGCAGCTCAACGCTCGCGTTGATTCCATCGACGAACTCAAGGCTCAAGGCTTTACTGACGTGGTCGTGGCCACCGGTGCCTGGATGCCCGGCTCTGCGGGCTTGGGCGAGGGTGCCGAGCTCGATGTGCTGGAGTTCCTCGAGGCCGCCAAGAAGGGCGAGAAACTCGAACTGGGCGAGGACGTCGTGGTCATTGGCGCCGGCAACACCGCCATGGACGCGGCCCGCGTGGCCAAGCGCCTGGCCGGCGTGAAGAACGTGCGCCTGGTGTATCGCCGCACCAAGAAGCAGATGCCCGCCGACGAGGAAGAGCTCGATCTTGCTCTTGCCGACGGCGTTGAGTTCTGCGAGCTGCTGGCGCCCAAGGCGCTCAACGGCTCCGTGCTGACCTGCGACGTTATGGAGCTCGGCGAGCCGGATGCAAGCGGCCGTCGCAGTCCCGTCGCCACGGGCGAGACCGTCGAGCTTTCCGCCACCACGGTGATCTGCGCCGTGGGCGAGGGCATCGATGCCAGCCTTTACGATGCCGCGGGCGTCGAGCACGACCGTCGCGGCCGTCTTGCCGCCACCTCCACCGGCGTTGAGGGCGTCTGGGCTGCGGGCGACTGCCGTCGCGGTCCTGCCACCGTGGTCGAGGCTATCGCCGACGCCGCGGAGGTCGCCCGTGCCATCGCCGGCGTGGACTTTAACAAGTACGCCGACTGCAACGAGCAGGCCGGCCGCGAGGACACCTGCTACGAGCGCAAGGGGTCGCTGTGCCGCGACAAGCGCAACTGCACCAAGACCCGCTGCCTGGGCTGCGGCTCGGTGTGCGAGGTCTGCTGCGACGTGTGCCCCAACCGCGCCAACGTGGCAATTAAGGTGCCGGGCCTGGCCAAGCATCAGGTCGTCCATGTCGACGGCATGTGCAACGAGTGCGGTAACTGCGCCGTGTTCTGCCCCTACCAGGAGGGTCGTCCCTACAAGGACAAGCTCACCCTGTTCTGGAGCGAGCAGGACATGGAGAACTCCGAGAACGAGGGCTTCCTGGCCGTGGACGAGGACCACTTTAAGGTCCGCGTCGCCGGCACGGTCCGCACCGTCTCGGTCGATGCCGTCAACACCGGTCTTCCCGAGGCCGTCCGCCTGACCATCAGGGCCGTGCGCGACAACTATTCGTACCTTCTTAAGAAATAGGCGAGTCTCTTATGGCCAAATCCATTCAACATAACGTGGCCTACGTTGCCTGCGGAAGTGGTTGCGCTTCCGCAGGCGGCGACGCCCGCTGCAGCGAAGGCTGCATTGGCTGTGGCGCCTGCGTCACGGCCTGCCCCCACGGCGCCATTGCGCTGGTCGATGGCATCGCCCGCGTGGATCGCTCCAAGTGCACGGGCTGTGGCCTGTGCGGTATGGCGTGCCCGCAGCGCGTGATTGCCTTCGTTCCCGGCTACCAGAACATTCTGGTGCGCTGCAACAACACAGATAAGGGCGCCATCGCTCGCAAGATCTGCGACACGAGCTGCATCGGTTGCGGCATGTGCGCTAAAAAGTGCCCTGCCGGCGCTATCCGCATCGAGGACAACTGCGCCCATATCGACGGCGTGGACTGCCTGTCGTGCGGCATGTGCGCCGTCGTCTGCCCGCATGGCGCCATCCATGACCGCACCGGCATCGCCGCCGGCGTGTAGAAGGGAATCACCATGGCACAGGAATTCACTTTTACCGTTAACGGCGTCGAGCGCACGACGACGGAGAATAAACCGCTGCTGCGCTACCTGCGCGACGACCTGCATATCCATTCCGCCAAGGACGGCTGCTCCGAAGGTGCTTGCGGTACCTGCACCATCCATGTGGACGGTGCGGCCGTCAAGGCGTGCGTGCTGACCACTGCTCTTGCTGCCGGTCGCAACATCGTAACCGTCGAGGGCCTGCCCGAGGACGTGCGCGAGGCCTTTGTGTACGCCTTTGGCGCCGTGGGCGCCGTGCAGTGCGGTTTTTGCATTCCCGGCATGGTCATGGCGGGCGCAGCGCTCATCGCCGAGGACCCCGAGCCCACCGAGGAGCAGATTAAGTACGCCATTCGCGGTAACGTCTGCCGCTGCACCGGCTACAAAAAGATTATCGAGGGCATCTCGCTGGCCGCTGCGGTGCTCCGCGGCGAAAAGCAGATCGATGAGGACCTGGAGCGCGGCGATGACTACGGCGTGGGCAAGCGCGCCTTCCGTATCGACGTGCGCAAGAAGGTGCTCGGCGAGGGCAAGTATCCCGACGACATCGACGAGCTCGATCAGCCGGGCCTGACCTATGCCAGCGCCGTGCGCTCCAAGTATCCGCGCGCCCGCGTGCTCTCCATCGACACCTCCAAGGCCGAGGCCCTGCCCGGTGTGGTGGGCATCCTGCGCGCCGAGGACGTGCCGGTCAACCAGGTCGGCCACCTTATCCAGGACTGGGACGTCATGATCGCCCAGGGCGATATCACCCGCTGCGTGGGTGACGCCATCGTGCTGGTGGTTGCCGAGGACGAGGCGACGCTCGAGAAGGCCAAGAAGCTCGTAAAGATTGACTACGAGCCGCTGGAGCCCGTGCGCAACATTGTCGAGGCCAAGGCTGCCGACGCCCCGCGCCTGCACGACAGCTTCTTTGCCTTTGGCAACACGGTGGAGCTCAAGGACAACGTGTGCCAGAGCCGTCACGTGACGCGCGGCGACGCCGCCAAGGCGCTGGCAGAAAGCGCGTTTACCGTGACGCAGCGCTTTACCACGCCCTTTACCGAGCATGCCTTCTTGGAGCCCGAGTGCGCCGTCGCCTTCCCGTACAAGAACGGCGTCAAGGTGCAGTCGACCGACCAGGGTGCCTACGACACGCGCAAAGAGTGTGCCCACATGTTTGGCTGGGACAACGAGCCCGAGCGCGTGGTCGTCGAGACCATGCTTGTGGGCGGCGGCTTTGGCGGCAAGGAGGACGTGTCCATCCAGCACCTGGCCGCGCTCGCCGCATATAAGTTCCAGCGTCCCGTGAAGTGCAAACTCACGCGCGCCGAGTCGCTCGCGTTCCATCCCAAGCGCCACGCCATGGACGGCACCTTTACGCTGGGCTGCGACGCCGAGGGCAACTTTACCGGTCTGGACTGCGAGATCAACTTTGACACCGGCGCCTACGCGTCGCTGTGCGGCCCGGTGCTCGAGCGTGCCTGCACGCATGCCGTCGGCCCCTACAAGTACCAGAACACCGACATTCGCGGCTTTGGCTACTACACCAACAACCCGCCCGCCGGCGCGTACCGCGGCTTTGGCGTTTGCCAGTCCGAGTTTGCGCTCGAGAGCCTGATCGACCTGCTGGCAGAGAAGGTCGGCCTGGATCCGTGGGAGATTCGTTACCGAAACGCTATCGAGCCGGGCGAGGTTTTGCCCAACGGCCAAATTGCCGATTGCTCCACGGCGCTGAAGGAGACGCTGCTCGAGGTCAAGGATGCCTACTATGCGCATCCCGGACACGCCGGCATTGCCTGCGCCATGAAGAACGCCGGCGTGGGCGTGGGCCTGCCCGATGCCGGCCGCTGCAAGATTCGCATCGAGGACGGCGTGGCCGTGGTCTATGCCGCCACGTCCGACATCGGCCAGGGCTGCAACACCGTCTTTTTGCAGGACGTTGCCGAGGCATGCGGTCTGCCGCTTCGCTGCATTGCCAACGGCGAGTGCTCCACCGAGAACGCTCCCGACTCCGGCACCACGTCTGGCTCGCGTCAGACGGTCGTGACCGGCGAGGCCGTGCGCGGTGCCGCCTTCCTGCTGCGCGATGCCATGGTCGGCATCGAGGCCGGCAAGCCTGCGCCTGCCGCCCCGGTGAGCGCCCATGGTGACGGCGTCAAGATTGAGTACGACGACGGTCGCGCCTATCAGCTGCGCACGCAGGAGCTCGTCGCCGGCCAGGGTATGCATCCTCAGGATCCCGCGGCCGCCATCAAGGCGCTCGAGGGATGCGAGTTTGGCTACGTGTACCTGGAGCCGACCGACAAGCTGGGCGCTGACGTTCCCAACCCCAAGAGCCACATCTGCTACGGCTTTGCCACGCATGTGGTCATTTTGGATGATGACGGCCGCGTGAGCGAGGTCTATGCCGCGCACGATTCCGGCAAGGTGGTCAACCCCATCTCCATCCAGGGTCAGATTGAAGGCGGCGTGCTCATGGGTATGGGCTATGCGCTTACCGAGGACTGGCCGCTCAAGGACTGCGTACCCCAGGCAAGGTACGGTACGCTCGGGTTGTTCCGTGCGCCCGAGATTCCGGATATTCACGCCATTTACGTGGAGAAGGACGAGCTGCTGCCTGTGGCGTACGGCGGCAAGGGCATCGGCGAGATCGCAACGATCCCCACGGCGCCCGCCGTACAGAACGCCTACCGCACGTTTGACGGCAAGCTGCGTCCAAATCTGCCCATGGTGGATACGCCCTACAGCCGCGTCCGCAACCGCGGGTAGGGTAGGGCGCGGACAGCCATTGCTGACGAGCTGTTCGCGCTCAACATCAACTGCATATGCTGCGCCTTTGGCCCCGGCTCCATCGCGAGCCGGGGCCTTTTGTTTGGAGCGCCTCCGCATACGGAAACTGCGTCCCGGATTTGGCGCTCAGAATGGGATGCGTTTTCCCTTTGGAGCCCTCGGCGGAAACTACGTCCCGGAATCCAGTCCCGGAGTGGGACGCAGTTTCCGGATCGGCCCTCAACCGGAAACTGCGTCCCAGAATTTCGCTTCAGAGTGGGAGGCGCGGACTTCGAATTCAGAGAGGGTGATTGCAATGCTATACGAATTTAAATAGATCTCTAATGCTTGATTAAGACCATGTCTATGTCAAAAAACATACAAAAGTGTTAGTCTTTTGACATGAAACACTTTGATGAAATATTCGAACTGGCGGCAGATGGCTACGGCATCGTGACTGCTGCGCAGGCACGCGAGATTGGCGTAACCACTGGAGAACTGAGCCGATGGTGTGCCACTGGGAAATTGATGCGCCGAGGACATGGGGTGTACAAGCTCACCCAATGGGTTCCGACGCCCCGTGACGTCTTTGCGGAGGCAGTGGCTCTTGTTGGTGACGAGGGTTTCCTGTGGGGCGAATCAGTGCTGTCTATGCACGCACTTGCACTTGTTGATCCTCGTGCCGTGACCGTGGCAACACCAAAGCGTATTCGCCGCAAACTGCCAGCTTGGGTAAAAACAGTGCCCGCTCCAGAGAATGCGAAAACGACGTTCTATGAAGGAATCCCTTCTCAATGCGTTGCCGATGCGATTGAGGCTTGTAAGGGGTCCGTTATGACCGAACGCCTCATCGAGGCAACCAAGCACGCTCAAGCCGAGGGTCTTATTACCTCCAATGAGCATGAGAGACTGATGAAGGAGCTGTCGTGAAGGAAGTCAAGAAGCCAACCAGCAGACGTAACCTTGACATAGCGATAGACCGACTCTGCGCTGATTTGGACGAAGAACCGGGCCGCGTTAAAAGGCTCATTGCGGCCGTTGTTGTTGGGCAAATGCTACCCGATGGAGCCGCAAAGGGTGGAAATGCCCTGAAGATTCGCTTTGGGAAGGATGCCACGCGGTTCTCGCGCGACCTCGATACCGCCAGGGCATCCTCACTGAACGATTACATGACGAAGCTTGAAGATTCGCTCACTATAGGCTGGAACGGATTCTCGGGTGCCATTGTTCCGAGGGAGCCCATGATCTGATAGATCTCCAGATTGCAATTTCCAACGGGGAAATTGATTACCTAAAAACTCGAGAGGTCTGTATCAGACTCTTTGCGTATCGTGCGGAGCAGGAGTGGCCTCCAATGATCTCGAGGGGAGTGGGCTGGGACTCACTGTATTTCTCCCAGGCGGAAGGACTTAACGTTTTGCCGACTGTCGATGATGCCGTGGCATGGGCGAACGACTTGATTGCAAAAATCGATTCTGCTCGTTAGTGACACTGCTGAGATCTCTCGCTTACGCCATAGCAACCCCACGCGCAGCACTCAGCAGCTCGTACTCCCTTTGACTCCAATGGCGCAGCTCGGCAGCCTCGACGGCATCTCGGCATAGGTCCAAAAACACCTCGGCCCCATCGCAGAAGCACTCGCGGGCAAAGTCACCCGAACCGCTTGCGACGCACGTGCCGTCGGCAAACAGCTTCCAGCTAGACAGCTCGCGCGAGTCGTCTCCAAGCAGCTTGATCTGCAGTACGTGCGGGTCGCCGGCGGTGTAGAGCTCTTTCTCGAGCGCCTGCACGGTAAAGCGCATCTGGTGGGGGAGACTGCTCTTGACCATGGCCGAGGCATAGCCGTTCGGCTTGTCCAGAAGATGCATTCGTTTTGGCTTGGCTGCCAGGTTGTGGAAATTGCGCTCGCTGCGCACGGAGAAATTGTCCATACGGACTCCGTTCATCGATGTTGGCAGGGCCACCGTGCCTCTTGGCCGGTTGGCGTCGGGATCGTGGAGCCAACTCTCTACCCCGACTCTGGATAAAACGTGCCCGCTCCTTGCAGACACGATGGAGTCTATCAGCGCACGCGGACAGAAATCAAGCGCCGAGTGCGAAATGACGCGCGGACGGCGCTTGATTTCGCCGGCTGCTGCTAGGCTTAAATCAGAAAAAGTGTCGAAATCAGCCGTGTAAAAGTACGGAAAAGTGTCGTAATACACACTTAAATATCTCGAAAAAGTGTCGAAATAAGCACCTAACAACTACGGAAAAGTGTATCCTAGTGCTAAAACAGCATGTAATAAGGGGTGCGCTTATGCTACAGAGAAAAGCGAAAGCACAGTTTGAATCTTGGCTTGCCTTGTCGCCTAACAAGGCTCTTTTGGTCAAGGGCGCCCGGCAGGTGGGAAAGTCATATCTGGTCAACGCGTTTGCAAGCGAATCATTCGAAAATGTCGTGACGTTCGACCTTATCGCCGACGCGTCCGTGCGCGAGTCGTTTTTGGCGGCGAAAAGTGCGGACGACCTGCTTATGCGCATGTCTATCGCTGCGACGCAGCCGATGGTTGCGAACAAGACCGTCGTGGTTATCGACGAGGTGCAGCGATGCCCCAACGTGGTGACGTTTATCAAATACCTGGTCCAGCGCGGCGACTTTCGATACATCCTTACCGGATCGCTCCTTGGTGTGGAGCTCGAGGGCATCGATTCCCTGCCGGTGGGGTATGTCGAGCAGGTCCAGATGTACCCGCTCGACTTTGAGGAGTTTTGCTGGGCAAATGGCGTTGGTGCCAGCGTGTTTGACATGCTCAGGGGCTGTCTAAAGGATGAGGGGGAGCTCCCTGGCTACCTGTATGACCGCTTGCTCGATCTGTTCCATCAGTATGCTGTGGTGGGAGGCATGCCCGACGCGGTCAATTCCTTCTTGGCGACGCGCAATGTCGACGAGGTTCGAAACATCCACCGCGATCTTCACGCCCTGTATCGCGATGACATCGCAAAGTACGCTCCGCCCGAGCTACGCTTGGTTATTCGCGATATCTATGATTTGATTCCCAGTGAGGCCGGCTCCAAAAACAAGCGATTCAAACTGTCATCGATTAACGGTGTCAAACGTTTTTCGCAGGTGACAGATCATTTTCTCTGGTTATCGGAGGCAGGCGTTGCGCTTCCCGTGTATAACGTAACGGCGCCCGTGGCACCCCTTTTATTGGGTGAGCAACGAAATCTGTTTAAGCTGTTTTACTTGGACACCGGAATGCTCATGTCGTCGTATTCCAAAAGGGTCGCCCAAGGCGTTTTTGATGGGGAGGCGGAAGACGCCTTTGGCATGAACATGGGGGCGGCGTTTGAGGGCTTCGTTGCCCAAGAGCTCAAAGCTCATGGATTTAGATTGCGCTACTTTACATCCAAAAAGGTCGGTGAGCTCGATTTTGTGGAAGAGACGTTCGATGGGGAAGTGCTTGCCATCGAGGTCAAATCGGGCAAGAGCTTTAAGTCCCACGCGGCGCTCGATAACGCACTGGCAACGAAGGGCTACGGAATCGATCGCGCCCTGGTACTTGCGGAATGCAATCTTCACCGCGATGGTGACGTGCTGTATCTGCCCATCTTTATGGCAGGGCTTTTGGAGCCGTAACGTGCCGCCGGCTCTTCCGGCCCTCCCTTAACCCTCGCTACTCATCATCCCCGTCGTTGGGGTCGCCCTTGAGGGTGTTGATGTCCAGGTACTGGTTTTCGTCCTCTTTTTGCTGGGTCTCCGACTCCGCTTGGGTGGGGCCGCGGAACAGCTGGAATCCCTCAAACGCAATGACGCCGAGCAGGGCAATGATAATGGCGATAAAGGCAACCTTGACTGCCTGCGGAAATTCCGAGAAACGCAGCTCCTTTTCCTCGGCGTAATAATCGGCGAAGCGCTCTTCGCCCGTGCTTTTGGTATACGCCGGCGCGGACGCGGCCTCCGGGTCATATTCCGGTGCAGGCGTGGCGGCGTACGGATCGTTGAGATAATCGCCCGATGCGGTGCCATAATCCTCGGTCTCGATGCGACCGGTGCCAGCATAGCCATCGGAATAACCGGAATATGCCGCACCGCCCTCATAGTCCGCGGCGCTCGTGTTGGCGGCAAAAAGCGGGTTAACTGGAACATCGAGCGCCGGCATGCCGGTAGAGGTCTCATCCAGATCGGTTACAGCCCAGGAATCGTAGGCAACCTGATGGGCAACGGGCTCATCGAGCCTTGCGACCGGAGGCTTGCGTGCCGCAGGAACAGGCAACTGCTGGGCGCTGTACATAACGGTGCTGTCGGCCGATTTGCCCTGCGTCGCTGCTGCGAGAAATGCCGCCGTCTCGGACGGGTCGCTTGCGGGGCGGGGAGCGGGCGTGGGCGCCGAAGTGGGTGCGGGCGTAGGCGCGGGCGTCGAAACAGGCGACTGCGCAGGAGTCGGCGCAGATACGGGCTCAGGCGCAAGTGCGGGATTGGGGCTTGACGGGCGAGCCCCGCCGCCGCCCATGAGTTCGTCGGCGGTCCACGGGCGATCATCCATCACGTCGTCAAGGCTCAGCGAAAACAGGTCGTCTTCACCCTCATCGAACATGCGGTGCACATGTCCACCAATTGCCGGAATCAATCCGCGACCGGTGCATGATGCCTTGCTCAACGCCATTCTGTCCCATCCTTTCGAAATACTAATGACATCGATTATATGGAACTTCCCAAGCGGCCCGGTCTTGGATTCGTGCTTTCCAGAACTCGCGCCCAAAAGGGGAGGGGCAATCCAGGCGAGTGCCTACTTGTCGCCGGCAGCAGCCTTGGCCTCATTGAGGTAGCTATAGAAGCTGTACTTGGAGATGCCAAAGAACTCGCAGGCGCGCTCGCTCGACTTGGAAATGAGGAAGGCGCCGCGACGGTCGAGGTAGCCAATGGCACGAATGCGCTCGTCTTTGGTCATGAGTGCCGCGGGCTTGCCCACAAACTGCTCGCACTCGTGCAGCAGGTCCTCGAGCAGGTCGCCGATGTTCTTGGTAATGGGCTCGGGCTCGGTATAGCCCGTGCCGCCGGTGCCGGTAAAGGCGTCGAGCGAACGCTCAAAAGCCTTCATAAGCGTAATGTCAAAGTTGATGCCCAAAATGCCGACGGGCTTGCCCTCGTCGTTGCGGATAAAGATTGTCGACGATTTGAGCAGCTTACCGTCGGTGGTTTTAGTGAGGTACGGCTCGCGGTCGTGTACATCGGTGGCGCCCTCGTGCATGGACTCAAACACGATATGGCTGGGGCCGTCACCCAGTTTGCGCCCGCTGACGTGGCCGTTTTCAATCACTACGATGGAGTGGTCCACGTCATCGGTCTCCAGATCGTGGACGACGATTTCGCAGTTGGGGCCAAATTGGAGCGCCAGGCCGTGTGCAAGGCGCTTATAAAACTCAATCTGTGCGGGGGTCATAGGTGCCTTCCTAAAAATTAGTTTGGGCTCACTGTGCCATAAACCACACATGACCGCAAACAAATCCATCAACAAGGCAATTCATGACCGTTCGGCGGCGAAAAAGTACCGATTGCGGCAACAAACAATTCGTTAGGTATACCAATCAAAAAGTGTGATAGAACATTACTAACAAACTTTTTGTTTGGCATCCACATAAAAGTTCAGTCGCATGAATGGGAATGGGCTGAAACGCGTATGCGGGGGCCGGCAAGAGAGGACTTAAGGAGTTCACCGTATGGCCGATAAGATCCAGTGGGCGAGCAACACGATGCCCAAGAGCGATGACAAGCACTTGGGAATCATGAGCCTCGACCACGTGAAGAAGGCCCGCGCCTTCCACCAGTCGTTTCCCCAATATACCGTCACTCCGCTTGCCCGCCTGGACGGCCAGGCTGCGCGCCTGGGCCTGTCCAACCTGTGCGTTAAGGACGAGAGCTATCGCTTTGGCCTCAACGCCTTTAAGGTTCTGGGCGGTTCGTTTGCCATGGCCAACTACATTGCCGACGAGACCGGCAAGGACGTTGCCGAGTGCACCTTCGATTACCTGACCTCCGATCAACTTGCCAAGGACTTTGGCCAGGCCACCTTCTTTACCGCCACCGACGGCAACCATGGCCGCGGCGTGGCATGGGCTGCCAACAAGCTGGGCCAGAAGGCCGTCGTGCACATGCCCAAAGGTTCCACCAAGCCCCGCTTTGATAACATCGCCGCCGAGGGCGCCACGGTGACCATCGAAGAGGTTAACTACGACGAGTGCGTGCGCATGGCTGCCGCCGAGGCCGACGCCTGCGAGCGCGGCGTCATCGTTCAGGACACCGCCTGGGAGGGCTACGAGAAGATCCCGTCCTGGATCATGGAAGGTTACGGCACCATGGCCTCCGAGGCTGCCGAGCAGCTGCGCGAGATGGCCATCAACCGCCCGACGCACGTGTTTGTCCAGGCTGGCGTGGGTTCGCTCGCCGGCGCCGTGGTGGGCTACTTCACCAACCTGTATCCCGATAACCCGCCCACCTTCGTCGTGGTCGAGTGCGCGCCTGCCGCCTGCCTGTACAAGGGCGCTGCCGCCGGCGACGGCGATCCGCGCATCGTGGACGGCGACATGCCTTCCATCATGGCCGGTCTGTGCTGCGGCGAGCCCAACATCCTGGGCTGGGATATCCTGCGCAACCATGCCACCGCCTTCGTGTCCTGCCCCGACTGGGTCACCGCTCGCGGCATGCGCACCCTGGGCGCTCCCGAAAAGGGCGACCCGCGCGTCATCTCCGGCGAGTCCGGCGCTGTGACCACCGGCCTGGTCGAGACCCTCATGCTCGATCCCGAGTACGCCGAGCTCAAGGAACTCATCGGCCTGGACAAGACGAGCTCCGTGCTCTGCTTCTCTACGGAAGGTGACACCGATCCGGATCAGTACCGTCGCATCGTCTGGGAAGGCGAATATCCCACTTGCTAATCGTTGGGGCGGAGTAAATAGGTATCGCTCCGCCACCTCACAGGTAGATTCCTTCGTTTGAAAGGTTATGAACAATGGCTAAAGAACTCGATTTCGACGCTATCAAGGCTGCTGCTGAGTCTCATCGTGCTGATATGACTCGCTTCCTGCGCGCTATGATCTCCCATCCCTCTGAGT
>CATYJU010000030.1 GCA_958407995.1 uncultured Collinsella sp. | reverse complement strand
TTTCATCTTTACCACGAGCACCCCTGTCGTTGAAATCGCTTTCACCATGATACCCAACCCTCGCCCGAAAAATATTCGACTGGAAAGGTCTCAGCGGATCATTTCAACCGCCCAGGTCGAGCAAACGCCAGCGATCCACCGCCGCGTGCATGTTTATGTCAAACGTAATGCGCACGGTACCTTCGTCCATCACCCACGGCTCACGCTCATAGTTCACGATGGTCCACGGGCGCATCATGTTGCAGATGCACTCGATGTAGAACTCGCGACGGAGCGGATAGGGAAAAGCCCAATTCCGGTCAATCCCTTACCGGCAACAACAGCGAATTAAGACTGAGCAACAACACGTCAGTAAAGTTACATACGAGCAGAAAATCGCACGCAATTTCGCCTTTTCTTTATTGAGATGTAAATTTTGACAGGCCGAATCTTACATCCATACAAATGATGAAAAGGGGCGGCAATTCAAAAGAAAAGCCGCCCCCGCAGGACGCAGGCCCGTAGGTTGACTGCGTCAATACCGCTAGATTCAGCCTAGTATCCTATCGGGTCCCAAAAGGTCAATCCAGTTAAAGACGGCAGGCAGCCCGAAACAACATCTTTCATGAATCTCCAGTCCCATCAAGCCCGATCGAACTTGACCGTCAAACCAGATACGGCCCAATCACATCAAATATCTCGCCAACCTTAGTTAAAGGGTTTTGCGCAGATGGCTTAATGTTACCCAGTTCCCTATGGTACGCGACGAGGCGCCCAGCACGCTGCAATGCTTCGCCTCGCCTATCATCCACTGCCCCAAACATCCCGTCAAGGTTCTTGCGGTACTCGATGCCCAAATTCTTCGACATCTCCTGCGCGAGGGCATGCTGGCAGTCGGACGCGGACATATGCGCGGTCGTGTAGCGAAAGTGCAGAAGCGGCCACAGCTCGAAACAGGGGTTGGACCACAACGCGTGGAAGGTCCTCGAACCACCAGAGAGCTCGTTGCACTTACGCTCCATCGCGTCGAAGTCGGACGCAGGGAAGTCATCCTTGTCATACACGAGCCACACGTGGTCGAACGTCTCGGGCGCATAGAGGCAGTGTTCGACGGCGAAGTCGAGCAGGTCGAGCGTATGTTTGCCAGTCCCCTTAACGACTACGGCAACCTTCCGCTCGTTTGCTGCGCCCAACGCGGCGCGCACGCCCTCGAAGTAGCGAGGCTCAGTCTCCTTGCCCTCGGTCACCACGAGATGGCGCGTCATCTGTACCATGCGAGAGCGTCCCTCGCGCTTGCCGCTGCGCCAGTCCCTCGACTTTTTCGCGGCCATATTAATCCCACTCCTCAATGCACGTGAGATACGGGTCAGCACCATAGCGGCCGGACAGGTACTGCTTGTCGAATGCCGCGTTCTTGCTGACCAAGTTACCATTTGCCTCGTGGATGTCGGCGAGCGACCATAGCTGGCTCGCCTCCCCCTCGCCGCGTGCGGCAAACCATATCTCGTCGCGGCGAAAAACATCGTTTCGCATAGTGGACACGTCCTGAGACGAAAAGATGAGCTGCGCGCCGCTCTTGTTGACTTCGGGATCTTTGAACAGCAGAATCACGTAGCGCAGGAGCTTCGGATGCAACTTGGCGTCGAGCTCGTCGACAACGACGGTACCGCCGCGTTCGAGCGCCGCCAGCAGAAACGACGCCAACTCCATGAGCTTCTGAGTACCGGCCGACTCCTCGGACAGGCGCAGCTCATAGCCCTTGCCGTCCACCTCATGCTTTACGAAGACGCGCTGGCCGCGCCATTCCGGAGCTTTCTCAACCCTAAAGCCATCGATACGTACGTCAACGGCACGCAGAAAACGCGTGATCTCGAGTGAGTCATCCTCGTCGAGCAACTGTTCGAGCATCCGCTCCAGGTAAGAGCTGTTGTAGTTCAGGAACACGCCATCAAGAAACCAGCTGGCAGCCTCCTTGATCACCGGCGCGTCAAAGTTGATACAGAGGAACGACAGGTACGGCAGACTCGGGTTGAATCTCGCAGCCGTAACAAGTTTGCGCAGCGTGGGACCGAGCTCGACCTCAGCACCCTCGCGCTCGAACAACATAGCCGTACGCGAAGCTCCCAATTTGCGCCGCCACAGTCCCTCGGACACGATCTCGTCCGCATGCACGGACAGGACATAGCGGTACTCATGCTCACCCGCGCGATAGTAGAGCTCGAACTCGGTGGGCTTAGCAGCCGACACGTCATCGAACTCGAACGCAGAGCAACGGGGTATTGAAGATCGGTTACCTTCTGGCGCATCAGTGCTGGCAGACAACAATCTGATCGGCCTTGCCACCGCCGAACGAATATAGTCAAGAGCCTCGAGCAGGTTAGACTTGCCGCCAGCGTTAGGCCCGTAAACCGCAGCCACCGGAAGGAAGCTCTGCCCGTCAGGGCACTCTATAAGGGAGCGCTCGAACTCCCTCATCGATGTTGCCTGCATGGAAAGCTCAGTTTCGTCGCGATAGGATCTATAGTTCCTGAAGGTAAACTGGCAAAGCATCGTCCTCAACATTCCTTTCATTGTTTTGAAAAGATATTTCAGAGTTTTTATTTGATTATAGACCTTAAATAGCATCAATCAAGTGTTTGCAGCATCTAGAACAAAGGGCACAAGGCCAAAAACTCGGAAGTATGCAGCAAATCCCTGGCGTGCCGAGCGCTCCGGAATACCGCAATGCTTCTACCTGCGGATCCTATATGTGGAAAAGCCGTTGTGCTCGGGGATTCCAGAATTTGCCACATACTTCCGGAAGGCGCTTGCGGCTGCGGACACGCTAATCCATGCCCGCAGCCACAATGGCGTCAAGCCCCTATCCTCTCGGCGGGAAGGGATCGTGCCCATGGGAATCCTTTGCGCGGATTCTGCCATCGGGACGATGGGTGATTAGCTCAGAGTGCTGATTAGAACTAATTTGACGACCGCGCTTTATAGCTTCGCCCTGGGTCGTCGTAACAAAGGAAGCGCGACGCGCCCCCTCACCCTTAACCTGCCATTTGCCATCCGCCCGCTTCGTAACGTGCTGGTTTCTACCTTTCATACTCACCTCGCCTTCACGACCGATTGGTTAACGTGCTCACAGCATGAGGCTTGTAGCAAGTTCACTCGTGCCGCTTTGCTTAAAGCATAAATACCGGCGCGGACATAAATCGGACTTGGAAGGTGTCAGTGTGGGATCCCGAAGAAGCGCAAGCCGGCCTCATACTGAAGCCGCCGTATCGCTCATAGCCATTCCTATAAACGAAGCTAGTGCTACATAAACTCAGAAAACAAGGGGGATACACATTGAAAGTTAATTGGACCTGCCTCTATCTATAGGAAATCGGAAGGTCTTGATACAAGAATATCTAAATCCGCCAACTGCAACAGCCTTGTTTCCCCAGCGCATGACAGCCCATCACCCTGCAACTATTCTTTCCGATCGTCGGCAGGTTTTAAAGCCTCAGTCAACTCGTTCAGCATGGTCGTAAGTCGAGCAATGAGTCTTTTCGCATCTTCTCTATGGTCTTCGGTGACCACATCGCCGTAAAGCCTATCGTATTTTGAGCCCTTGCCGTGCGCCGCCCCCGCCGACCGAAGGTTCTGAAGGTCACGGAGAGGCTTTAGGTCCGTCACGATGTCATACCCGCTAAGAAAGGCCTCCAGCTTGTTAATACTACCCTTCGCATCAGCGCCCTTTAGAGAACTTTCATCGATGTAGTCGACAAGAGCTCTCGTGAGGGCCATAATCACGGCCTCAAATTCAGGCTCGCCATTACCAGATGGAATGTGGATTTGTTCAAGAATGCCTTCGTCAGCACGGTGGAAAGGCCTGAACAGCGCCAGGCCAAACCGCTTTTCCCACGCTTTATCAAGCTCCATGCGCGCCCTCATAAGCATGGAAACGGGGCCTGTCGGATCCTTAACCCACATGTTGAACAAATCCGTCTTGAACACCTCATCAGAAATGCGCTGGTCAACGGGTGACATCTCGAAGGAGAGGAAGTGGGTGCGCTCGCTCTCGGGAAGATCGCGTCCCAAATCGCCGAGATACACCATGACTCTGTCCGGGTTGACATTGTCAATCTCGCACCTCCACTGGCTCCCACATGAAATGTGGTGCTCGCTAACATCGAAGAGAGGGTTGCTCCTGTACTTATCGAGTACAGCGGGCTTAAAGAAAACGGGGGTTAAGTAATGTGGAGCGCAAGGCTCCTTTTCAAAGTGGGTGCCAAGCTTATTCGGGTCGCATGTGTATCGAACGAGCGAACCGTCAGGTCGTTCATCGATGATGAACTCAGGGTACCGTTCTTTCTTCTCATCGTACGGCCATACGCCGCAAGTCTCGACGTCGCCGGGCTCGATAAAGCTTCGAGCGTAAAGCATCGATAGCAGGTAGCTTTCATCAGCATCGCTCGTGTACCATTGCCCGATATGGTAATTCCCCCCGACCTCATCACTCTCTGAAATGCACTTAGTGCTCCCCAAAGGAAAGCTGGGCGCAGATGCGAATCTCGCGTCCACAAAGTGGACGAAGAGACATTGCTTAGCCGCAATAAAGCGCAGCATATATTTGGTCCTGACGCGCACCTCGTCTTCAGCAAAGTCGACGACTTTTTCTCTCTCGCCACACCTGTCGACGCTATAGTAGCAACCGTCTTCGCCGCGGTAGAGTTCAAACAGCATGATAAATTCCTGGTTGACCAGAATCTGCGCTTGGTCGAGCGGATAGAAATACTGCTCGGCAACAATAAAGTCATAGCCTTCGTCACGCCCGTTATGATAAGTGACGTCGTCTCTATACATGCAGAAGCCTGGTGAGAAGCTTAAGGCGTTCTTTAGCCAATCATCACCTGCAAGAATCTCCTCTTTTTTTGTAAGATCGGCAAAACAGGCGAAAACAGAAGGCCTTCCATCAGCAGCATCATGGTGCGAATAGACAGTAACCCATGCTCCGGAAAGAGGATTCTTAACCAGTTCGATTACCTTCTCCTGCTTAAACGGATCGGCGTCGAGACCCAAGTTGGCTAAAACCTTTGAAACCGCTTCGTTCATATGCACTCCTTATCATTTGGAACCATCATCGAAGACTAAAGCGAGGGTGAACCTTGAATCGAATCGTACCAGCACTGCCGAGAAGACTAAACACAGCACTTAATAAAAAGCTACCCGAACGGTGTTAGCCTAAAAACATGATGTACGCAATCAAACCGCCATCCATCAGAGGGCGTATAATCGTTCTTAATATTTCGGATCCTGTCAGAATCCTCAATCCCAAGATAATCGTCTTCTCCCTCGTAACAGTACGTTTCTCCGCTTAACAGTTTCAGTCGCTCCAAGTTATTCAAATACAAAGACACATTCTCAGGACATTGAACGATAGCATCGAATACGTTCGTATAATTTTCGCAAAGCACTCGCCACCGAGCTTTAATTGGCATGTCATCGTCTTCGACAACGCGTAAGTCAATAACCGGAATATGATCTTTACCAAGCCCTTCAGAAAGCCACGACATCATTTTGGCTTCATCGGGAGTCAGTTGTCCGATTATGCTAACAAAACTCGGATGGACGAGAGGAGAAACCCTTTTATCCATAGAGGACGCGAGTAAATTAACGTACAGGCCCCTTAGGTCCTGACTGTCGTACGAATATGACAGTTGCTGAATAGCCGGCACCACAACATTCGGTGCAGGCTCACAGAAGCAGTCCTCCGGGACGTCTTCCATCTTTTCTTCGATTTGCCGAATCGCCTCCTCAATATTGCTCTCGCCGTTAACCACCCATTTCTTCCAGGGGCCAAGCAATACGCCAACGGTTCTGGGAACTAAACTCAGAGTGTCTCCGACCGATGAGAGCACAGGATGCAGAGCATCATCGTATGCTTTACTCAATACATCAGATGGCAGAGATGCAATTTCTTTGGAAAGCTCGTCCACTTTGCCTCACCCTATTCATACCGACATCAAGTCCATGATATATAACGCCCACATTGATACAGCCAACAACGGAGAGGGATTGCAGTACCTAACGGCCTGACATTCTGAGTATCTCGCCCTCACTCCCCCTTCTTCTTGCACAGCACATCTATCGCGTGTTCGCCCAAGATCGCCGTGAACAGCTTCAGTGCCGCACCCTTAACGGTGTTGAAGAAGTTCTCGAGAAACGGTGCGTTCATGTCGTAGTAGTTCATGTTCCTAAACAGTGCATAAATCGCGAGGAACGTTTGGGCAATGACCACGACGACACTCATTGCAAGAGCGTTGTAGGGCGACTGGGAAATCCGCACCAAGGGCCTCAAGCGCAGTTGGACAAACCAATCTCCGGCGACCAACAATCCTTCTTGGGCAGTCTTTATAACCCATAGGGAAAGTAGTTGCGCATAAGGAGGTGACGCATAATTTCTTTCACAAATTGACAAACACATAGAGGGACACGGTCCACGCGTCTTCATATGATTTCTGGCGACTAGACAATAAACCATCGAGGAAAGGGGCACGGGCAGTATATGCGAACATCGTATCAGTCGACGACGAGTCGTCCGAGCCCGTCGGGGCCGAACGCTACGAGAGGGCGGCGGGCCGGGAGGTCTACCGCAGCGGTCACTACGCGAGGAAGCTCGTCACCGGGGCCGGGGAAGTCGAGCGCGGCGTGCCGAAACTCCGCGGCGCGACCTTCCGGACGGCTGTCATCGAGCGCTACCGCAGGCGCGAGACCTCGGTCGAGGAGGCCATCGTCGAGATGTACCTGGCGGGTGTCTCAACCAGGAGGATCGAGGACGTCTCCGAGCTCCTCTGGGAGCGCCGGTGTCCACCGCGAGGACGGTGAGCGACGGGTTCGCTGAGACACTGGCCTACACGGAATTCCCGCCGGATCACTGGCGCCGGATCAGGACGAACAACGGGATCGAACGCATCGACTGCGAGATCAGAAGGAGGACGAAGGCCGTCGGGACCTACCCGGACGGCAACTCGGCCGTCATGCTGGTGTCAGCGAGACTGAAGTACATAGCGGAGCACGAATGGGGCAAGAGGAGGTACCTGGACATGTCCAAACTGGAGGAGATGGACGAGCTGAAGGGAAAAGCGGAGGGCTAGAAGAGGACGAGGCCGAGGACGGCTAAATCAATTTACGAAAGAATCTTGACGGTACCCGAAAATGTGGCCCAACCCCTCGCTTTGCCGTCGAGCCATTATGATAATTAACAACGTACGACGATGAGGAGCCCGAGCGGAACTCAAGTAGACGGGAACAACGTGCAATCAATCGAACCTCTAAAGTCCACGGACGGTCTGAGCGAAGGCAAATGCGGTATTTGGAAGAAGTGGCCTTGGAAAGACCTGGATCACTATGAATTAATGTCTGATCTTATTCTTAAGGCTAACTACAGCATTCAAGACTTCAATGCTGCCATCAAAGACGGATTTTCTCCCAACATTAAGGACACCGTATTTCTAGTAGCACTCGCCACCTGGATTAAAGATGCATACTGGCAGATTAATTACACCTGTTTGAAAGAAGTAATTAGAACCAAATTCGAGCTCTCGAGACAAAATGAACTCACAGAGGCGCGTAATTATCTTGAAGCGGTTCGCTCAATCGTAATTGCACACCCTCTAAATTCGACGAGGCATGAAGAATACGGCTTTGGTCCAGCGGGGCGAATTTGTATTGATGTGAGAGGGAAAAGCCTTCTCGACTCATATCCGGGTGCAGTGATCCATCGCATCACACCAAAAGGATTAGAAGAGGCTGATAACGTTGCTGAGAACGAAATCGCACTCATGACTTGTCGTAGCACTCAAACAGAAACTGGCAAGCTACATTTTGAAAGATGCTGTCTAGATATGCGCGATATCCGCAACTCAGCTCAGGTCTACATTGACGCTTTATACGAACTCGACCGATATCTCAGTCGGCTAAAGAAGAACGACTTTTTTTAAAGAGGCGTAGCCATAGATAGCTAAGCAGATCCTGGATTTTGCTGGGATAAAAACCTGGGCTAATGGAACTCTGGGCGCAGACTACCGACAACCGCAGAGGCGCCCGTCCGACCGCAAACATGAGCTGAACCGCAATGCTGGAGCTATTCTCTAGCGAATTGATCTGCGCTCAGCCGCAATTGCATTTCGAGCTTCCTTTAGATGCTTCCGTGCCTTTCGGTGTATATCTTTTAATTGCTTAACTGGATCAACATCAACTTCATCATAAACATGGGTCATATCGCCATCATCATATGCAACAAAGGAAGAGCCGCCCAGCTTGCCGACTGCTTTGCTGTGTTGTAATAGCAAACTTTGCATATCCTTACGAGCGGCGCGTATTCTAGGCTCAGCACATTTCAGGAAATGACAGAATAACTCAATAACAAGTTCGTTGTACCGCATGTTTGTATATCGAAAACAAAGATACGGACAATCGAATGAATCATTGTCTTTGATTTTCGAAAGTGTCCTGTTTAGAAAGGCGCGAAGTTTTGGCGAGGTGTTATATTCGCGCATATCAACAATTTGATCAAGATCAAATCCGACCCTAGTCGCATCATTTTCCCTGACAAGCGAAACAACGGTTTGACCATGCTGAACTGGATTTCGAATCTCATACATAAAAACATAGAGGCCACCTTGGTCATACCAAGAAGAAGGCAGTTTCCAATAGTCTTTATATAGTTCTTTATTTGAACCTCGGTCATACTTCCGCATAACTGCCTGCATTCTATCGACAAGACCACGGGCTGTGGAAACATAATTTCCAAAGGCAGCGTTAACAACAGTCCTCTCGCCAAAACCCCCAGTGGCAAAGTCGTCGGGTAAGAAGTCAAACTGATCGCACGGAACCAAGCGCCTCAATTCACCATAGTTCCATCGAAACTGTTCATACAGTTGGTTAACCTCCCAAAGCGACCGCACAACGTCGTCATACTCTTTCACTTTGGTTACAGAATCGCCCTCGAGATACTCAATCTTTGAGAGCGCTTTCTGAGCTTCGACACTCACCGATTTAAACGGCAAAACATGGACTAGATCTGCCAAGAGAATCCCCCTAATAGAGCAATAGCCATACCTGTAGCAATTAACAACGTCCCTGGCAAGGCGAACACTAGGAATGCTAACACCAAGCGCTAAGGTTTTGTGGACATGACAAATGGAGTCAGCGCGGGTCTAAACTTCTTGACTACCCAGTCATCTCGAAATAGCACAGCCCAGGCAAATGCCACACACCACTCCCGGCACGAGGGTCTCGCAAGGTGCCTCTACCTTGGTAGTAAGCAACCCGTGTGCACATGGAGGTCCGGGACATCACTACCAAAGCAGGGACGCGCCATACCCAGTGGCACCATCGTCTACCTACTGAAGTTCGTACCCAAAGAGGCATATATCGGCGACTTGATTAACGGTCGTCTCTACATGAACGCGGCCGGCTACTACCAAGGCCTGCCTGGCGAGCAGGGCGATCCGCTCGAGGCGTCCATGGCCCCTGGTGTATGCCTCTACGGATATACTTGCCTGCCCATCCACTGCATGTACACGGTCCGCGAGAACGATATCGTCGACAACACCGTGAAAATCCCGATACGCATGATCCAGGAGTTCGGGTGCGCGGACGGGTGGATCGGCATTGTGCAGCACGACCGCTTCGCGCGCCTCGCCGACAGACACACCGACGACGACGGAAACATCTACGCCCACGGTCCCATCTCCTACGGCGTCCCCGGGCCAAAACTGATACGCGAGATCTTTGTGGGCATCCCGCACAATCTCGTTATCAAAACGCCTAAGTACGCATATCAGAAGGAGTATCGAATCATCGGGTCGCGTCCGGTCGAATGTCGCCTTTTTCCTGACGAGTATCACCCAGGCCGCAAAATCGAAAAATACGGCCATGCAAAGCTTGACCCAAGCAGCAGCCTCGCGGACTTTTCCTGGAAGGCCTCGGTGCCGAGCCTCGAAGAATCGCAAGACGGCCTCATGTTGAAGCTCCCGCATCGCATATAGCCAACAAGGCGCGGGCGGGACGCCGCCAATGGCCAACGCCCCAACAGTCAATTACTCCTCCCCCTCCCCAATATTCCCCAGAAAGTTCGCTGATGTTGAATGGGGTTCCCGTAAAAGAAACCCCAACGAAATATGTGCGGAGTGCTGGCCTGAAGCTGCCTTCGGACCCTATTGGCTGCTCACCGAGAGGCTCCGCTATGAAACGACCCCTTTACTACCTGTTCTGCGCGATCGCGTGCACGTCCGTGGTCAGCGCGACGTTGCCTATGCCAGCCATTGCAGAAGCAATGCAGCCTCGGACAACAGCCGAGCAGCAGGCGCAAGCCAACGCCACGAACAGCGACACAGGCAAGGCTGAAGACGGCACCAACACAAATGTGGAAGCAGATACCGTAGAGGACAGCACCGCAACATCCACCGACACCAGCGCCGTCAACACGGAAAGCGCTGACGGTACCGCCGCCGAAACCGGCACCCCGGCCCCATCCCTCCGCACCCAAACCAACGGCACGCCCGAGGCGATCTCCGCCGCGGCAGAAACCGGCTACGCCCACTCCGCCACCGCAAGCCAAAACGGCGTCATCTTCACCGTCTCGTGGAACGACGCCCCCGCGGGCACCGCGACGACCTTCCACGTAACCCAAACCAACGGCTCGTCCCAGGCCAAAGCGCGCATGGACGTGCCCACCTATTGGAACGGCGGCCGCCAGGAAAGCGTCTGCGACCCGTCGCGCCCGGCATGGGCCAGCTACTGCAGCCTGGGCACCACGGGCCACGACTTTACCTTTGAATTCACAGCATCGGGCACGTGCCGCATCTACTTCTACTTTATGGACAACGACAGATACGACCCCCAAAACGACAAGGGGATCTACTACCTGCGCACCACGGCGGAGGTGACCGTAAACGACGCCGACCGCCCAAGCGTCACGCAGATCGACAACAACGCCGTGGCCCAGTGCAGGCAAGAGACAAACGGTTCGGAATACGACATGGCGCTGTGGCTCCACGACTGGACGCTCGACCAGCTGGAGTACGACCACAGCCTCAACTGGTGCTCGGCCGAAAGCGGCCTCACGCGCCACCAGGGCACATGCGAGAGCTACCAGCGCATCTACTCCAAGCTCCTTGACGCCGCGGGCATCGCCAACGGCCGCATCACCGGCAACGGCCACACCTGGAACGTCGTAAAGATCGACGGCAAATGGTGCCAGATGGACCTAACCTGGGACGACACCAGCGACAACTGGTACGGAGACCTGGACCAGCGCCATCTGTACTTTGGGCTGACCGACGAGCTCATGGCAATCGCCCACTCCGACCACACGGCAAACTACCAAAAGGACGGCTACGCCTACCGCTCGACCGACCTATCCAACAATTACTTTGTGCGAAATGACAAGGCCGATGAATGGGCCGAGAAGTATGCCGATCGCATTCAGCAGCACCTGGATGCCAAGGAAGAGGGCTTTTCCATCAACGCTGACAACCAGTCCTTCCCGCCGAGCATCTCGGGGATTCAGAATGGGATTGTTACGCATTCGATGAATCTGAGGGAGTGGAAAGTTCAAGGCGCCAAGGTTGAACTGGCCGCGACTTCGAATGTCCCCAAAGAATCGAACAGCAAATGGAGCGCAAGGTACGATCTAAATGCTAAATATAAAATAGCAGCCATGGAAAGGGTCATTGACGACGGCCCCTACCGCCTCGCGACCGCCCTCGACGGCTCCATGGCCGTGTCGGCCTCGGCGTCGGGCTGCTCGCTGTCGCCAAGCGCGCCGGCAAGTCGGTCCTGGTCATCGACCGCCGCGACCACATCGCCGGCAACGTCTACACCGAGGACGTCGAGGGCATCCAGGTCCACCGCTACGGCGCACACATCTTCCACACCTCCATGAAGGACGTCTGGGGCTACGTCAACCGCTTCGCCGAGTTCAACAACTACGTCAACTCGCCGGTCGCCAACTTCCACGGCAACATGTACAACATGCCCTTCAACATGAACACCTTCGCCAAGATGTGGCCGGGCGTCGTCACGCCGGCGGACGCCAAGGCCAAGATCGCCGAGCAGGTGGCCGCCGAGAACATCGGAGAGCCGCAGAACCTCGAGGAGCAGGCGCTGTCGCTCGTCGGCCGCGACATCTTCGAGACGCTCGTGAAGGGCTACACCGAGAAGCAGTGGGGCCGTGATTGCAGGGACCTGCCCGCGAGCATCATCAAGCGCCTCCCCTGCCGCTTCACCTACGACAACAACTACTTCAACGACCGCTACCAGGGCATCCCCATGGGCGGCTACACCAAGATGGTCGCCAACATGCTCGAGGGCGTCGAGGTGCGCTGCGGCGTGGAGTACAAGGGGCTGGCCGCCGCCGAGCCAGATATCGCCGCCAGGACGATCTACTGCGGCCCCATCGACGCGTTCTACGACTTCAAGCTGGGCACGCTCGAGTACCGCAGCCTGCGCTTCGAGACCGAGACGCTCGACGAGGCCGACCACCAGGGCGTGGCCGTGGTCAACTACACCGAGCGCGAGGTCCCCTACACCCGCATCATCGAGCACAAGCACTTCGAGTTCGGCACGCAGGAGAAGACCGTCATCACGCGCGAGTACCCGGCGGACTGGAAGCCCGGCGACGAGCCCTACTACCCCATCAACGACGCCAGGAACGAGGCCCTGTACAGGCAGTACGAGGAGCTGGCGGCGCAGGAGGGCGACGTGGTCTTCGCCGGTCGCCTGGGCGGCTACAAGTACTACGACATGGACAAGGCCATCGCCGCCGCCTTCGAGCTCGTCCGCAACGAGCTGGGCGTGGAGCCGACTGAGGCGTAGTTAATCATTTGAGAGTCATCGCGCCAATCAATAAAAATTAATTAATGGGGATGCTAGAACAAATCTGCATCCCCATTATTTACAACAGTTGCGTCATCGATCCCTTTCAGATAAAGGGTACCGACCTTTGACTGAGCAAAATCACACAACCTGCGTCGCGATTACTTCCACCAAATAATGCCATTTCCAATCGACAGACCAATGAGAAGCCTCCAAACGATGCCCACATCGCCCGGCAATAGCGTTTGCGCCCGACAGATTCCTGCCACTAGTCCGCAGTGACGAAGGCTCTGATTCCCGGGGGACACTTCGGGACAGGGGTAGACACGGTCCTATGACACCCGCTAGACAACCACTCGAGAGTTATCCATATCGTAGGCAATACGCCGAATGCTGTCATCGAGAATTGTCGATGTCCTATTACCACCTGTAATGGATAGATAGAATCAGTTCATGCAAGGAAAGAATTTAGCAGGCATCAGATTCAAACACCGATTTATCTGAAAATAATAACGCAGGTCCAAATGCGACTAAGAAAATATTACAGTCAACGCGCGCTCCAAGAGTTTCACCGATACCAAATAGCAGCATCAAACTTAATCCGAAAATAAGTGAATTCCATGTTTGCTTTCGGACCAAGACAACCATCAACGCAAGCACACCGCCGAAGAAAATAATAGACGGAATGATGCCATAGCGAAGGAGAATATGGCAGAACGCGTTGTCAACAATGAAGTTAGTAGGCTTTCCAAGCTCCCAGTAGATAGGCGCATGGCCGCTAAAGTCGGATCCAAACAGCGTCAATGGTTGCATGGAATAGTAGCTATGCGCCAGACTAAACCTATTGCTAAGCAATGTATTGAGCTGCCGCAAGGCCGGAATAGATGGGCTATATACAACCATGACCGCAAGACTCCCGGCTATAGCAACAAGAACCATCAACAAAAGAGAAAACCTAGCGATATTGCGAGAGCGCTGCGCTTTGCAATAATCGAAGACAAGAAGAAGAGGAATCTGGGCCAAACTCATGATAGCGCTGGATCGAGAGCCTACAACAAATATGTTAATCAGGAAAGTAACGAGAATTAGGACAATATCGGGGAGTGGGTTTGCACCGAAGCGAAGCGTTGAAACGAAAATGCAAATAGCCATTAAATAAAAACCAAGGTAATTCGGATGCTTGAATCCATATGCAAATCGCATCACACCGGAGCGAACAAAGAGTCGGTTCTCAATCAACCCGAGTTCGCAACAAGTGACCGTAAGAACAAAAAGCATCGAAACCACGCTCAACGATATGGCAGCAAGAGTCCTTATCCTTACCTTGTCCGAGCACGCAACAAAGAGGCAAAGCCAAAAGAACCAGTTCTCACCGCTGCTCCGCCACGATTTATAGCCAATCAGCACAACCGCGAGGGCTAGAAGCCAGCCGGAGAAAGAAGCTCTCTGCGAAACGAACTTGAATAAAAGTAGGAATAGAATAATAATTTGACAGAATTTAATAACTTCCTGTCTGTCGACGCCAAACACTTCATAGAAGGTCGTGAGCTCGATAAAACTGCATATAGAGTACAGCGTGAAGGCAACGTAATAACCGAAAAGAGCTGCATCAACTTGGCCAAGACGGACGTGCTCAAAGCCGGCGGTTTTTATATCAGTGATGTTAAGCCGTGTGTTCATATAATTCCGTATGGTTGAGTTTCCAATAAAAGGGCATCTGCTAATGCACGCCCTGGCTTTCAAATCAAAAAGTAACGTTCATCTCCGCTGTCCAAATTTGAACCGAGCGGCATTCCGTCGACTCAAATTGCATCGCTAACGGATCTCGATGCCGCCTCTTCCACCAGAAACAAGGATCGTCTCCCCAACTACCATGTCTCCGGAAGGGCCAACGAGCATTTTCGCCCATTCAGCTATCTCGGTCGGCGTGGCGAGACGCCCGACGCCATTTTCACCCGAGGTGATCGCATCCCCCTCTTTCACACCAATCAATGGCGTCGCAGTCGAACCGGGCGCGATTCCGTTCACGACGATGCCGTGGGGAAGCAGGGTCTTTGCAAGCCCTTGCGTCAGACCCTTCAAACCCCATTTTGAGAGGCCGTACGGAGACCAAGCAGGCTCAAAGCCGCGAGAGCTGTTCACGAAGAGAATATGCCCCCTTGTGCCCGAATCAATCATCTCTCGTGCTACGGCGCGAGAGATGAAGAACGCACCCCGCAAGTTGACGGACATGACCCTGTCGTACTCCTCCGGCGTCATGGTCCAGAAATCAACACCATCGGTATGGACACCGGAAGACTCCACGAAGATATCAACTCTGCCGAAGGCCGCCTTTGCCTCAGCTACGACATCGACCGCCGCATCGGCGTCGGACGCGTCCATCACGACATATGCAACATCCTCGGTATGACCAAGCTTCTGTCGGCAGGCCTCGAGCTTCTCCGCCCTGGTGCCGCCGAGAACTACCTTGGCACCGGAATCAAGAAGAGCTCCCGCGATGGCCATGCCTATGCCGCCACTCCCCCCGGCGATGAAGGCGACCTTGCCCTCTAGCGCCCTGTCCGAATCGACGATCTTCTGGACGGGCAGTATCTCCTTAGCCCGCAGAGCCTTAACAGCGTTCTTTGCAGCGGTCTTTATCCCGAACATGTTAGTTCCCCCCGTTCTTGGCAGCCTGATCCCGTTTACGCGCCTCAGTTTCTCTCCTCAAGTCGCGCTTCGCCCAGCAGACTGGGAAAAGGCCTTTCATCAGCATCTTCGCTTTACTCTTCGGCCTCATCTCGGACTTCAGCAGGACGCCCGGCAGGCGCTTCCGCATGTTCCTGATACAGTCGCTGTAGAGGTCTGCAAGTTCGTTCTGTCGACCGGTGGCAATGATCAAGAACAACGTATACCCGTAGTTCTTCCAGATGTGCCAGTCGCACGCGTTGATCGTCTTCGGGGTGCGTATGGTAAGGCTGTCCTTGATGAACTTGATATTCTCGAGCGCGTTGGTCCCCATCTCAACGTTGTAGTGAGTAAGCCCGCTGTTCTCGTTGTCAAGACGGTAGTAGTAGATGCGGCGGTGTCCCATGGCGACCTTACCCGCCGCCTGAGCAGCCATGGTAGCGTAGTAGAGCCCCTCGCCAGACCACTTAGTACTGAAGGTAATTCCGGCGTCCTTTAGCGACTTCATGCTATACATCTTGTTCCAAGGTCCGATGGGAATCCAAGGATAGATGATCTCTGCAATGGCCTCCTCCGAGGTCAAATCGACGACCTTGTCCTCCTCGTTCTGTTTGAGATCCCGCGTGGTGAACACCGAGTCTGTCATCGACATGTTCACGCCCGGGCGCTGGATCAGCCTCAGCAGGTACTCGATGTAATCGGGGGCGAGCCAGTCGTCGCCGTCGATGATGACGAGGTACTCGCCCCTCGCCAACTCTATTCCCTTGTTGCGGGCGTCGCAAGTCCCCCCGTTCGGCTTGTGAATCACGCGTATTCGGTGATCCTCCGCAGCATAGCGGTCGCAGACCGCGCCGCTCTCGTCGGGAGACCCGTCGTCCACGAGGATGACATCGAGGTTCGGGTAGGTCTGCCGAATGATCGATGTGATCAGTTTGTCGAGAAACCTCTCTGATTTATAAATGGCAACGACTATGGACACCAACGGCTTATCCACTTGAATCACTTTCCCTTCTTGACGACCGAGCGCCCCTTGCGAAGCACCGCGAAAACTTCTCTACGGTAGAGGACGACGATGATAACGACGAGCACGGCCTCGCAGGAATGAACCGCCACGAGGCTGAGCGGTGTGAAGAACAGAACCGCCTGTAGCACAAGCAGAGCATAGGAAACGTAGTCTCTAATGATGTTGATCCTGATTCTCATATAGCTCTTGAGCTTCTGTACTCTCATGAACCATGTCACCCAATAGCTCACGAACGTGGCGACAGCGGCGCCAAGCGCCCCTATGAAAGGCACTGTTAAAATGTTCAGCGCGATATTCACGACAGCGCCGACGACCGAGGAACGCGCAAACTCCTTGGAGTCCTTGACGGCGGCGAGAACTCCTCCCACGTACCCGGCGAGCGCACCGAAAACGATGGAGATTGTCAGGAAGGGCGCGTACTGCCACGCCGCGTAGAACTCTTTCGCATAGAGAATCCTCGCGAGCAGCAGGTTGCATGCGATGATGAAGGAACAGACGACGACCATCGCACAGTTATATGCGGCGTACATGTTCGAGAAGAAGCCGTTAGAGTCCTCTGGATCGAACTCCTCGACAGCGGAAATCGTCCATGCCTGCCCTACCACTGTCTGCACGATGCTAAGGATACTGGGAATCTTCGACGCCACGGAGTAGATGCCGTTCGCAGCAACGCCGCAGAAGAACGTCACGACATAGCGGTCCGAGACGTTGGTGACCCACCAAGAAATAGAGTTAGCCATCATAGGACGGCTGTAGATAAGCATCTCGTGTTCGAGCTGTTTATCGACGCGGAACGGATTGACACCGTGCAGTTTGAGCCGCATCAGCAGATAGACGCACTGAAGAAGTGGCCCGACGATATTCGCAAGGAAATACCCGGAAAGACCCCACTGAAAGACAACAAGGAAGACGATGTTGCAACCGATAATCAGAGCGCTGCACATCACGCTCGAGACGGCGATATCAGTGAACCTGTTGATACCGCGGACATAGTAGAGGACGATGCCCGAGAGTGCCTGGCTCACATAGAGAAGCAAGACGAGGGGACTGAGCTCGACGAGCACGGGGGAGACACCAAAGACGGAGTTGGCGATAAGCACCAAAACGACCGGAACAAGCGAAATTAGGAAATGTTTGATGCCAATGCTCAAGACCCCGCCCTTGTCGACGTTCTTGTCCATCGAGAAGCGCAGGACCGCGTCAACGACGTTCTGCGTCAGCAACGGGACAAGTACGCCAATCGTAGTGACGGCAATGTCGTAGGTGCCATACTCGTTGGTAGTGAGCACGCTCGTGTACAGTGGCACCAAGAGGAAGCTGAGGATCTTAGTTCCGAAGTTCGCGAGAGTCAGAAGACCGACGTTCTTGGCAAAGGAACGATAGCCCGCCACTAGTGATCACCAGCCCTATCCGCCGTTGCCCGCGCCAAAGCAGAACGAAGGTAGCCGATAGACTCGCTCCTTTTCGCCTCGATACGCCGGTTTATATAGGAATAATCGAGAGACCCCCCGACATGTTTTTCCCATTCGCCAAGCTCGTGGCGCGGCAAGAGGGCATCTTCGGCCCCGGCCATCTCAAGGAAGCTATATATGCGAGTGTTCTGCGAATCACTGCTGTTAGGGTCGAACCGCTCGAAGGCGATAAAATCCTTCTGAAAAATAGTCGAAAAAACCATGCCGTGAAAAGAGTCGGTACAGACGAGATTCGCATGAGACACCAATGAGAGGAACTCCGCGGGGCCAATAGGAAAGCGAGCGCAATAATCCAGTTTTTGGTCACGTTTGAAAACGGGAACAAGCACCGGCCTGAGCCCATTTGCTCGAGCGATTTCCTGAGCACATTTTAAGTTGCAATTATCAGATCCGAGAAGATAGATCAGACAGTAGGGTTCATTCTCGCTAATTTGAGTAGCGAACCTTTCCCACTCTTTTCCCTCTAGGAGCAGAGTCGGATCCAAAACAACCGGAGGTTTACGACCGGTGCACTTCTCAACGATATCGACCGCGCTCGCTTCCCTAACTCCGATGGAATTGAATCTTCGAAGTAAAGAAGCTATCTGATCCCCGGAAGAAAATGGCTCTAATGAATCACATCCAAAACTCGGGGCATAGGCGACCATGCGTTGGCTATCTGCAACGAAATCCAGATAATACGACGAGTCGAAGCAGCGAGGAGACCATATCTGATCACTACCGCAGACATAAGCATCAAAGCAATTAGAAAACAGCGAGAGCGCTTCCTTCGATTCAAGGTCATCTGTTAGAGTCAAGAATCGTGAAACGAAACTATTGAAAAGCTGTGACTTATCTGTAGAGTTAGCTGGGAATGTGCCGCGCGCATTATTAGCAATTTTCCTGATAGCTTTACTGACAAAGTTCAGTCGAGAACCCTCATGAGTTGCTCGTCCGAAACTGGGATCGTATGCAATGTCGACCGCTTTATAGCCCAAATCGCTTATCACGCGATTCAAGGCAACCGCCTGAAGCACACTGCCGTAGTTCTCATATGAATACCATGTCATTATACTTACTGTTTTCATTGCACACCAGTTCGATAAAGGCAAATAATGTTGCTTAGTTTTCTATTTCTTTTTCTTAAGACGCCTGATCACACGCTTAATGTCCAAAGAGAGCGCTACAGAAATAATCTTTGCCGGCGTTTCTTCTACGCCGTGCATCAACAGCCATCGGTTAACGGAATGTTGGAACTTCTCCTGAGGGGTAAACCACGACATCTTAAAATGATGTATTGACCGGGTGTTATCAGTAAAATTGACTTCACCAGTCAAATGGTTTTTTGGGTTGAAATACTCAGACGGATAAATCGAAATACCCGCAACTTCTTGCATTCCCTTAGTTTTATTCAGACCGAAGCTTTCGAGAATTTTAGTTGTTCGGTAAACAACAGTTGTTCTATCGAAATCGCCGTCAGCCAGCAAAAAACTACTCGATTCATATGAATCGAGAACTTGCCGATATATAGGAAGACCCGGTGTACATCCCATACCAAGACCAGGATTTACCGCCATAACAAGCCCGTCTTCCATATTAGAAGAAGTCATGTTTCCATAATCAGTTTCAAAACCTAGAAAGGGTCCTTTTGATAGCAAATCATCGATTGACTTAACGAGCTCAACATCGGTATCGAAATAAAGTCCACCATATTCATACAAGATTTTGAATCGCGCATAATCAGAAACAAAAGCCCACTTTTGCGCACTGAAGGCCTCCCTAACATAGGCGCAACAGTCAATATCAAAATTACTCTCATTCCAGCACTTTATTTCGTATCCAGGAAGATATTTTTTCCAAGATTCAATGCAGCTCAATTCATTTGGGCCAAGAGGAGAGCCACCAAACCAGCAATAGTGAATTATCCTTGGAATATCCGCCATTTTATCCTCCAAAAAAGTCGATATCTCCCCTGTTTTCAAATAAATTAAGCCTGCAGATTGGATTACGCCTATGAGGAAGATATTCCGAAAAACATGACGGTGCCCAAATCAAAACCAATCCCCTGGGCACAATTGCCACCCGCACGAGCAAAATGAAGTCTTTTTATCTATCCTCTCGCAGCTTGCAATATGCATTCCAGGCGAAACGATAAAAGTGAAGACCAAATCGCAACGCATAAAGAGCTACCCTATCCCTGCGTGGAGTACGTGAATTGGATAGAACACGTAGAGAGTGTTCTTTTACGGTATCAGATAGTGTCTTTGCGCGCAGGAGATGATCTCGACTGTTCAAATCAATTGAACGAAGGACACTAAGATAATGAAAAACAAGGTAACGCTCAGCCGCCATACTTATATCAGCATCGCCAAGAGCATCCAAACCCTCATAAGCATCCAAAGCAAGGTCGGAACGATCGAATATGCTATTGCTTACCTGATGAACAATAGAACCTTGGCGCATAACGTAGTTATAAAGTGGTTGCTGTCCAACAGCAACTTTGCTCGACTCTGCAATAAAGCGCCACGTCGTATCCACATCTTCATAATGCTTGCCTACGGGATACTTAATCCCGCTCCTTGTAAGCTCCACTCTGTAAAGCTTACAAGGAGCGCATACATTAATCCGCTCCTGATATAGAAGGGACAATAACGCCTCTTTGCTATCCATAACAAGAGCCTCAGCACTTGGGCGCCGCCAAGGATATCTCTTATCACCTAGGCACTTATTAAAATAACAAGTCGAGATGTCCGCATCGTTCCCCACAAGTAAAGAGTAGAGATATTCAAGATAAGATTCCTCAATCCAGTCATCTGAATCAATGAAAGTAACATACTTTCCTATTGCATGCTTAACTCCGTAATTACGTGCATCAGAAAGCCCACCGTTGGTTTTATGGAAAACTTTGACACGGGCATCATCGACAGCCAGTTTATCCGCAAGCTCCCCAGAGCCATCAGTAGACCCGTCGTCGATAAGCAGCAACTCAAAATCCTCGAAGGACTGTACCAGAACAGATTCCACGCATTTCTGAAGATATGAAAATACATTATATATAGGAACGACAACGCTAATTTCAGGCATTCTACACTCCAGGTGCTTCTAAGTAACAAGAGAGCTCTTCCTCCCAGTCGGGCATATGGAAGCCGACCGACTCGAGCTTGGACAGGCCGAGCGCGGAGTGGACCGGGCGCGGGGCGACGGGGCCCGCGGCGTTCGCGTAGTAGTCGGCGGTCGACACCGGCACGACCCTGTCGCCGTTGCCGTTGGCGGCGTCGAAGACGGCTCGGGCGATGTCCGCCCAGCTCTTCACGGCGCCGGAGCCGGTGCAGTCGTAGGTGCCGTAGGGGGCGTGCGTCCCCAGCACGTGGAAGATGGCCCCGGCCATGTCGCGCGTGAAGGTCAGGCGGCCCAGCTGGTCGTCCACGACCGAGACCTGCGTGAGCTTATCCTCGGGGTCGGCGACGCGGTCGGACAGCCCCTTCATCGTCTTCACGAAGTTGTGTCCCTCGCCGATGACCCAGGAGCTGCGCATGATATAGTGGCGCGGGCAGCCGGCCACGGCGATGTCGCCGGCGGCCTTGGTCTGGCCGTAGACGGACAGCGGGCTGAAGGGCTCGTCCTCGGTATGGACCTCAGCGGTGCCGTCGAAGACGTAGTCGGAGGACACGTGGACGAGCGTGATCCCGTGCCCGGCGCAGGTGCGGGCCAGAAGGGCGGGGCCGGTGGCGTTGGCCTTCCAGGCGGTCACGCGGCCCTCGGGGGTCTCGGCCCTGTCGACCGCCGTGTAGGCGCCGCAGTTGATGACCGTGCCGTAGAGCGACCAGTCGTATTTTGAGTAGGCCTCCGGGTCGGACATGTCGAAGGTGTCGATGTCGCAGAAGTCGAAGTCCTTGGCGACGCCGCGCTCCCCGGCGAGCGCGCGCACCGCGCGGCCCAGCTGGCCGTCGCAGCCGGTGACGAGCGTGCGCTTCGGCGCCATGGGGACGACGTCCTTCAGCATCGGGTGGTTTTTGTCCGCCTCGGAGACGGTGGCCTCGGCGAGCGGGATCGGCCACTCGATGGCGAGCTCGGGGTCGGCGAGGTTCACGAAGGTGTAGGTCCTCTTGAGCTCCAGTGACCAGTGGGCGTCCACCAGGTAGGTGTAGGCGGTGCCGTCCTCCAGTGCCTGGAAGGAGTTGCCCACGCCGCGCGGGACGTAGATGGCCTTGCTCGGGTCCAGTGTGCAGGTGAACACCCTGCCGAAGGTCTCGCTGCCCTCGCGCAGGTCCACCCAGGCGCCGAAGACCGAGCCGCGGGCCACGGAGATGAACTTGTCCCAGGGCTCGGCGTGGATGCCGCGGGTGACGCCCCTCTTCTCGTTGTAGGAGACGTTGTTCTGGACGACCTTGAGGTCCGGGATGCCCAGGGCGCACATCTTGGCGCGCTGCCAGTTCTCCTTGAACCAGCCGCGCGAGTCGCCGTGGACGGCGAGGTCGACGACCTTGAGGCCCCCGATGCCGGTCTCGGCGACGGTCAGGTCCTTCTCGAATGCGATGTCTGCCATGTAACTCCCCCTCCTACTGGCCCTGTGCGCGGTAGCGCGCCTCGGTGGCCTCCTTGGCCGGGCGCCACCAGGACTCGTTCTCGACGTACCAGTCGATCGTCTGCTTCAGGCCCTCGGCGAAGTCGGTGTGGGCCGGCCTCCAGCCGAGCTCGCGCTGGAGCTTCGTGCTGTCGATGGCGTAGCGGCGGTCGTGGCCGGGGCGGTCGGCGACCCAGTCGAAGTCCTCGGGGTCGCGGCCCATGGCCGTGAGTATCATGCGCAGGACCGTGATGTTGTTCTTCTCGCCGTCGGCGCCGATGAGGTAGGTCTCCCCCGTGCGGCCCTTCGTGAGGATGTCCCAGACGGCCGAGGAGTGGTCCTCGGTGTGGATCCAGTCGCGGACGTTCTCGCCGCGGCCGTAGAGCTTGGGGCGCACGCCGTCGATGATGTTGGTGATCTGCCTGGGGATGAACTTCTCCACGTGCTGGTAGGGGCCGTAGTTGTTGGAGCAGTTGGAGATCGTGGTGCGCAGGCCGTAGGTGCGGGTCCAGGCGCGCACGAGCATGTCGGAGGACGCCTTCGTCGAGCTGTACGGGGAGCAGGGCTTATAGGGCGTCTCCTCGGTGAACTTCGCCGGGTCGTCGAGCGCCAGGTCGCCGTAGACCTCGTCGGTGGAGACGTGGTGGTAGCGGACGCCGTGCTTGCGGACGGCCTCCAGCAGGCGGAAGGTGCCCTCCACGTTGGTGCGCAGGAACGGCTCGGGGTCGGCGATGGAGTTGTCGTTGTGGCTCTCGGCGGCGTAGTGCACGATGGCGTCGTGGCCGGGGACCAGCCTGTCCAGCAGCCCGGCGTCGCAGATGTCGCCCACGACGAGCTCCACGCGGTCCGAGGGCAGCCCGGCGATGTTCTCGGGGTTGCCGGCGTAGGTCAGCTTGTCCAGGACGGTCACGTGGACGCCCGGGTGGTTGTCCACGACGTAGTGCACGAAGTTGCTGCCGATGAAGCCGCAGCCGCCCGTGACGATGATGTTCCTGGGTTCACAAAGCATGCTATTCACTAAAAAATCTCCTAAAGAAAACTAAGTGGATTAACCTAAGAATCTTCCGTCCACCTGCGCTTAACGTACCTTCCAGGGTTGTCAAAATTGAGAACCTTGGCGTAATTACCCGCTGCCGTAGCATTGTCAGGAATATCCTTCGTAACGACACTACCAGCGCCGATTGTGACGTTAGACCCAATCACCACATCCTCAACTATGCAAACCCCAGGACCGATGTAGACGTTATCCCCAATTGTCGCTGCCTTTCCCTCATTAGAACCGATGGTGGTAAATTGCGAAAGGTTAACGTTGTTCCCAATTACCGCAGTGGGATTGATGACAACAGGGCCGTCGTGTCCAATGTACAGCCCGCGGCCAATCTGCGTCGCCCGGTCTATCTTGAAATCCCGCCTATTGCGAAACAGCCAGAGCACCCCCCCCAGAATCTTTCAACCCCACGAGAATTAACGAGCCGAAAAGCAACCTGCCAGCGAAAAGCCCTATTTCTCAAATATTGGTTCAGGAAACCCCAAAAACGGGGCTCGAATCCATATCTAACCAAATCACTCTTGATGAAGTCATTCATTGTCGCATCATCCTTAATCGCGCGGGCTGTTGACGATCTCGCCGGCGGCGACCTTCTTCAGGTGCTGCCCGTAGACCGACTTGCCGTAGGCCTTGGCGGCCTCCTCCAGCTCGGCGGTCGTGATCCAGCCGTTCTCCCAGGCGATCTCCTCGGGGACCGAGACCGGCAGGTCCTGGGAGTGCTCCACGGCGCGGACGAACTCCGCGGCCTCGTGGAGGCTCTCCATGGTGCCGGTGTCCAGCCACGCGTAGCCGCGGCCGAGGGTGACCA
>CATYJU010000029.1 GCA_958407995.1 uncultured Collinsella sp. | reverse complement strand
ACAGTCCCTATTTCACCGCAACTTACGAGGAGGCTATTCCTCCCCGCCCGGCTTGCGACGGTTGGCCTTTTTAATGGCGTTGAAGTGCTTGTCATTAAGCCTGCGCTGGCGAGAGCGCTGAGGCACCTTGGTCTTTACGCGTCGACGCGGTGGACGCCCGCGAGGCTCAAGCTCAGCGCGCAGCTTACGCAGGCAGCTCGCGCGATTCTGAAACTGGCTGCGGCTCTCACGCGCCGTCACGACAATCCCCGTGGGCCCATGTTTCATGCGCACCGCAGAGTCCGTCGTGTTCACGCCCTGCCCACCCGGACCCGTCGCGCGAAACACCTGTACCTCGCAATCGCGCGCCAGCTCCTCAACCGACATCTCGGCAAAGCGCGCATACTCGCGCCAGCCCATCTTGTTCTCGTCCATATCAACACCTCCCCTCATACAAAAAATGTGACAAAGGGACAGTCCCTTTGTCACATCGCATACCAATCGCTTGTGTTGCGCGCTTAGGCGAAGGTGATCTCGCCGTTCTCGCAGTCCATATCGGCGATACGGGCCAAGCTCTCAACGCGGAAGCCGCGCTTACGGAGCTTATCGCCGCCGCCCTGGAAGCCCTTCTCAACGGCAATGCCAATGCCGGCAACTTCGGCGCCCGCAGCCTCGCAGATCTTAATAAGGCCCTCAAGCGCGCAGCCGTTGGCCAGGAAGTCGTCGATAATCAGGACCTTATCGCCCTCGGACAGAAAGCGCTTGCCGACAATGACCGGGTACTCCTTCTGCTTGGTAAAGGAGTAGATGGTCGTGGCATACTGCTCGCCGTCAAGGTTGATGGACTGGGCCTTCTTTGCAAAGACCACCGGCACGCCGCCAAAATGCTGAGCTGCGATGCAGGCCATACCAATACCCGAAGCCTCAATCGTCAGGATCTTGTTGATCTCGACACCCTCGAACAGACGGGCCCATTCGGCGCCCATGTGGTCGAACAGCTCAACGTCGCACTGGTGGTTGAGGAAGGCATCAACCTTAAGGACGTTACCGGCCTTTACGATGCCGTCATGGCGAATACGATCCTCAAGCTCCTGCATGGCGCAACCCCTTCTCGCGGCAACGATACCGCGCGATTAATAAACGTTGTTCGATAGTCTACCACGGACCGACCCCCGCCCGCCCCACAAGCCACATCGCACCACAAACCAGTCTTTTTGGGACGGCGCGAATCGTGGCAGACAGCCTCCCAACATGCTAATGGCGGGCGCGCATCTTCACCAAACGCACCATGGCAAGCGCAAAGCCCACGGCGGCCACAGCCATGAGTACGTAGAACACCGAGCGAAAGCCGAATAGGAATACGTCCGGACGACCTGTAACAAAACTGGTCACGGCCTCGCCCATTGCCACGCTCATCTGCCCATACAGGATATGCGACGCCGCCGTAATGCCGAGCGCCATGCCGGCGTAGCGTGCCAAACTACCCAGGCTGCCCGCAAAGCCGAGCGCTTCGCGCGGAGCCGAGCCCATATACAGCGAGTTGTTGGGGCTCTGGAAAATCGACGTACCGCACGACATAAACGCGGCACAGCACACAATCACAGGGATGGAAGAGTGCTCGTCGAGCGTACTTACCGCAAAGAGCCCGCACACGTACACGCCCAGGCCGACCGCCGTGGGACCCTCGCAGCCAACACGGTCCGAAACCGCACCCGAAAGCGGGCCGATAAAGGCATTCACCATCGGCAGCGCCAAAAACAGCAATCCGGAAATGTCGGAACCAAAGCCGTGGGCGTCCTGAAAATAGAACGGCAGGATAAACTCGGATGCGCCAATACCAACGAACACGATGAGCATGCAGGCAAGGTTGATGGTGAAGGCCGAATTTGCAAAGCAGCGACGCGCGGCCTCCGCCAGCGACATGGGGCGCTCGCCGGCCTCCGGCTTTACATGCGGCAGCGTGTAGAGCCCCACGATAAACGAGATGACGCCAATGGGCAGGTTGATGAGGAAGATGCTCTCCCAAGGAAAGCTTGCCACCAGCATGCCGCCGAGCACGGGGCCACACATCATGCCGAGGGCCACAAAGGTCGCGAGAATACCCATAGCACGGCCTCGTTCGCGCGCCGGAAACGACTCAGTGATGATACCCATGTTGTTAGCCATGGCCGCCGCGCAACCGACGCCCTGAACAATGCGTGCCAGGATAAGAACCTCGAGCGAGGCCGAAAGGCCGCACAGCAGCGAACCGACCGAAAAGACGATGACACCCAGCTGGAACACATTCACCTTGCCGCGCACGTCACCCAGACGGCCAAACGGCAACATAGCCACGCATGTCGCAAGCAGGTACACCGAGCTCACCAGCTGAATGCGATCGAGGCCCACGCCCAGCTCCTTTTGCATCACGGGCAGCGCCACGGTCACGACGGTCGAATCCAAACACACCATAAACGTCATGATGAGCACGGTAAATAGAATCGCCCATTTGTTCTTGCCATGGGTGTCGCCCTCTAGGGCAATGTGCTCGCGGCGCAGCTGCTCTGCAGTTTTCTCCATATCCATCCTTTCAAGTGGCGCAACGCAAAAACGGGGCCCCAATCGCCTGTAAACAGTCGCAATTGGGGTCCCGCCTACGGAATCGGAACGAAAGGCCACCGAAGCTTTCTGCCAGCATCGGCGCCTTGTGCGAACGCTAGCCTAGCACTGCTCGAGCGCCTGCTCAAGGTCGGCAATCAGATCGGCCGTGTCCTCGAGGCCGCACGACAGGCGCACCATGTCGGCGGAGATACCGCAGGCGATGAGCTCCTCATCGTTCATCTGGCGATGCGTGGCATTAGCGGGATGCAGGCAGCAAGTACGGGCGTCGGCCACGTGCGTGGCGATCTGGGCGAGCTTGAGGCTCTTCATAAAGGTCTCGGCCGCCGCGCGACCACCATTAAAGCCAAAGCTCACAACGCCGCAGGTACCGTTTGGCATGTACTTCTGAGCGAGGTCATAGTACTTGTCGCCCTCCAGGCCCGGATAGCTCACGAAGCGCACCTTGGGATGGCTCTGCAGGAACTTGGCAACGGCCAGGCCGTTCTCGCAATGACGCGGCATGCGCACATGCAGGCTCTCGAGCGAGCTGTTCAAGAAGAACGCCGCCTGCGGGTTCTGCATGGGGCCAAGATCGCGCATGAGCTGCGCGGTGGCCTTGGTAATGAAGGCGCCCTCGCGACCGAACTTCTCGGCATAGGTCACGCCATGGTAGCTCTCGTCAGGCGTGGTGAGACCCGGGAACTTGTCCGCATGGGCCATCCAGTCAAACTGGCCGTGGTCGACGATCACGCCGCCCAGGTAGGCAGCATGTCCATCCATGTACTTGGTGGTGGAGTGCGTAACGATGTCGGCGCCCCACTCAAAGGGACGGCACATCACGGGCGTCGGGAAGGTGTTGTCGACCATCAGCGGCACGCCGTGGTCATGTGCGGCCTTGGCAAAGCGCTCAATATCGAGCACGGCAAGGGCGGGATTTGCGATCGTCTCGCCAAAGACGAGCTTTGTGTTGGGCTGAAAGGCAGCCTCCAGCTCCTCATCGGTGCAGTCGGGAGCGACGAACGTGCAGGTCACGCCCATGCGGCCCATGGTGTGGGCGAGCAGGTTATACGTACCGCCGTAAATGGCAGAGCTTGCGACCACGTGATCGCCGGCACCGGCAACGTTAAAGATCGCGAGGAAGTTCGCAGCCATGCCCGAACTCGTGAGCATCGCTGCGGTGCCGCCCTCCATCTCGCAGATCTTGGCGGCAACCAAATCGCACGTGGGGTTCTGCAGACGGCTGTAGAAGTAGCCAGACTCCTCCAGGTCAAACAGCTTGCCCATGTGCTCCGACGTGTCGTACTTCCACGTGGTGGACTGGTAGATGGGCACCTGGCGCGGCTCCGCATCTCCCGGGTGATAGCCGCCCTGAACACATGTAGTACCGATAGTCTGCTCGCTCATATCTAGCTCCCTTGCCTGGGTTTTAGTTTTATTCGGTTCACGATACCGCTACCCTGCACCCCTCTCAACCCATCCCCAAGGTAGGTTATGGGACAAATTGATTAGGGGTATTTATCTCAAGCCTTGGGCATTTGCTCGATAGATAAAAATGAGGCATACATGAAGCTCTCGATGATTACATGCCCCGTCACGGGTACCATAGGCGGGTACACCGTGACCAAGGAGACAACGATGAAGCAGATCGATACCACCCAGCTCGACACCGCCGCCTGCCAGGCTCAGGCTGCCGAATACCACGCCCGTGGCTTTAACTGCGCACAGGCCGTTGCCTGCACGCTCGCACCTGCCGTCGGGCTCGACCCCCAGACCGCCTTTACCCTCACCGAGGGCTTTGGCGCCGGCATGGGTGGCATGACCGAGACCTGCGGCGCCATCTCGGGCGCTGTTGCCATCATGGGCTTTGTAATGAGCGACGGCATGGAGAACCCCAAGACCAAAGGCCAGACCTACAAGCTGTCGCGCGAGATTGCCAAGCGTTTTGGCGAGAAGAACACGACGACCGTCTGCGGCACGCTCAAGGGCATCGGATCGGATAAGGGTCCGCTCCGCAGCTGCCCCGGCTGCATCGACGATGCCGTCGAAATCGCCTGTGATGTGCTAAAGCAGCTCGCCGAGTAATCGACAGCAACAGTAAAACGACGGCCGGCGCGCTTAGGATCCATCCAAAAGCACGCCGGCCGTCGCCGTTAGAACTCGGCAAATTTGGGAGCTCCGACCTCAATCTCCTCACGCCCCGCCATAAGCTCGCGCATCTTAGCGCAAAACGGCTCCTGCTCCCCAGCTTTGAACACCAAGTGAATCGTCACGGCATCCGCGTAATCGGTATCCGAAACCTTGGCACCCGAATCCTGCGCCAAACGAAGTACCTGCTCGTACTGCGGATAGGCCACATGCACGTCAACCGGCACGACGCTTGTCATCTCAACGATCTGCCCGGCCTCCTGAGCCGCGGCCACCGCTGCCTGCGTCGCCGCGGTATAGGCGCGTACCAAGCCACCAGGCCCCAACAGCGTGCCACCAAAATAGCGCGTCACTACGCAGCAAACATTTTTGAGCTCCGCGCCGCGCAACACCTCGAGCGTCGGCATACCGCTTGTGCGGCTCGGCTCACCATCATCGCTCTGGCGTTCGCGTCCATCGACCAAAATCCACGCGGGAACATTGTGCCGAGCGTTGTAATGACGCTTGCGAACCATCTCGATAAAGGCATTCGCCTCATCCTCGGACTCAATATGGACCAGCTGGGCAATAAACCGGCTCTTGCGGTCCACAAACTCGCCCGAAGCCTCAATATTCGATTGCAGAGTAAAATAGCTGTCCAACAAAGCCCCTCAACAAAACTAAGCGCGGCAACAAACAGCCTCAATCATACGGCAAAGACAGCACCGTTGACCTCGCCAACAAGAACGGAAACGCCAATGATACCGTCACCAACAGCGAGAACCCGTCAGCGCGAGCAAGGTGCCTTGAAAGACAAGGGCATTGACCTTATGGTCATGCCCGAAGGCTTGAAAGGCAGATTGCCGCGCTGACGGGTTCGCAGCGTCAACAAAGTGCTGAGTGGGCCGATAAGCCGGGTTCTGTCGTGAACGGTCATTTATCTTGTCTGCACGTTACCGTGCAGCTCCACGCACGCTACCCGAACGCGGACCGGGCCGGCCCATAGCGTTCCTATTCGCGCTTGCTCCGGATGGGGCTTGCCAAGCCGCCGTGTTGCCACGACGCTGGTGGTCTCTTACACCACCGTTTCAGCTTTTCCCTTTACGCCTTGCGGCGCAGGTGGGAGTCTTCTTTTCTGCGGCGCTTTCCGTCGGATCACTCCGCCCGGCCGTTAGCCGGCATCCCGCCCTCTGGAGCCCGGACTTTCCTCACGCGTACTGCAAGCAGCACATCGCGCGACCGTCTGGCCCACTCAGCAGTGCAAGAGTGTAGCACACCGTTGCCGCAGGCAATGGCACAACACAAGCGTTCGACACGATAAACCAAGAACCACGCCATGCAGTACAATAGGGTTGTCGATGGGCAACGTCGTCAGTCGAGACGCGACCGCGCTCCGCACCCCTCCGTCTACTCGGTGTGTTCCCGCCTCCTCCCCGAGGCGGGATGTCGGCATTTTTCATGCACCGACAACCAAATAGCCTGTGGACAGCATGGGCAGCATCGTGCATCTCGACACCAAATGCAAAAAGGGACCCGTCCATTACGGACGGATCCCTTAAAACAAGTGATCGTCAAACCGATTTACTCGGCGTCGGTCTCCTCGTCCTTCTTCTCGGAAGGAAGCGGGGTAACCTCGATCTCGACGCCCAGAGTCTCAGCAGCGGACTTCATGGACAGGGAGATACGACGACGGTCGAGGTCGATCTCCATGACCTTGACCTGAACCTTGTCGCCCACGTGGGTGACCTGAGAAGGCTGATCGACGTGCTTGTTGGCCATCTCGGAGATGTGCACCAGGCCCTCGATGCCCTCGCCCAGGTCGACGAAAGCGCCGAACGGGACAAGCTTGGTCACAGTGCCCTCGACAATAGCGCCGACGGGGTACTTCTTGACCAGTGCGCGCCACGGATCCTCGGTGGTCTGCTTGAGACCCAGGGAGATGCGCTCGCGGTTGAGATCGACGTCGAGAACCTCGACCTCGACCTCCTGGCCGACCTTGACAACCTCGGAAGGATGGTTGACGTGGTTCCAAGAGAGCTCGGAGATGTGGATGAGGCCGTCGATACCGCCGAGGTCGACGAAGGCGCCGAAGTCGACGATGGAGGAAACGGTGCCCTGGAGACGCATGCCAGACTTGAGCTTGGACAGGATCTCGGAGCGCTCGGCCTTACGGGACTCCTCGAGCACGACGCGACGGGAGAGGACAACGTTGTTGCGGTTGCGGTCCATCTCGATGACGCGGGCCTCGATGCGGGTGCCCATGTAAGAGGTGAGGTCCTTGACGCGACGGAGGTCGACGAGGGAAGCAGGCAGGAAGCCACGCAGGCCGATGTCGAGGATCAGGCCGCCCTTGACAACCTCGATAACCTCGCCCTCGACGTTCTCGCCGGAGTTGAACTTCTCCTCGATGCGGTTCCAAGCACGCTCGTACTCGGCACGCTTCTTGGACAGGACCAGACGACCGTCCTTGTCCTCCTTCTGGAGAACCAGAGCCTCGATGGGATCACCGAGTGCAACGATGTCTGCAGGGTTAGCGTCCTTGCGGATGGACAGCTCGCGGACCGGGATAACGCCCTCGGACTTGAATCCGATGTCAACGAGCACCTCGTCATGCTCGATCTTAACGACAGTGCCGTTAACGAGATCGCCCTCATCAAAGTCGGTAATCGTACCGTCGATGAGGTTGTTCATCTCCTCCTCGTTGACATCGTCAAGAGAGAAAATGGACGAGTTCTGAATCTCACTCAAAGGTGGACCCCTTTCGAACTACGGGGCCCCGATTGCTAGGACCTACAGAAGGGTGCGACAAGCACACAACGTTTAGGAACACTCGGGAGCCGACAGATACTAATGTGACGCTTATGCAATCACGTTCGTATAGGTTACGGGGAAATGAGTTCGATTTCAAGCGTGAACTGCGATTTTTTACTCGTGTGGAGACTTTTTCGTAATCTTATGAACACACGTCTCCGCAACTTGACGATAACCAGCCAGGCATTCGGCTTTGGGGTAAAGTATCCGGAGCCAACGATTCTAGATCGATTTTTCGAGAAAGGTGCCCGCGTGCTCAAAGCAGTCGTTTTCGATATGGACGAAACGCTTCTTAGCATCAACCTCAACGCGTTCATCCTTCGCTATTTTAAGGATGTCTCTTCGATGCTCGCGGATATCGGGCGCCGCAGCCGCGGTGGCACGATGGCGCGCCTCGGCACCATCCTGGTCGACCTCAACGCCAATCGCCGCAGCGGCACGGACAACCGCACCAATCTTGAGTTTTACCAAGAAGAGGTCGAGCGCCGATGCGGGATCTGCCTCTCCGATCCCCTCATCTACGAGGCGTTTACCTACTATGACCGCGAAATTCTTCCGTACAAGAACGACGATGTCATTAACGCTCACGCCATGCCGGGCGCACACGCCGCGCTCCAGGCCGTACAGGACGCAGGACTGCGTTGCGCGCTCTTTACCAACCCCAGCTTTCCCCAGGGGGCCATCGAGTGCCGCATGGGCTGGGGCGACCTGGCCGACGCCCCCTTTGAGCTCGTCACGCACATGGGAAACACCACCCGCTGCAAGCCCGATGCCACCTACTATCTAGAGCAGCTTCAGGTGATGGGACTCGAGCCACACGAGGTCCTTATGGTGGGCAACGATCCCAAACGCGACTTCCCGTCCCCCGATTGCGGCATCCAAACCGCCTTTGTGGGCCAAGGCAAGCCCAGCCGAGCCACCTGGCGCGGAACCATGGAAGACTTCGCCCGCGACTTTAACGCCGTAATCGAAGCCTTCTACGAGCACCAAATAGCCGACGAACTATCGTAGGCGCCAGAACATCTAGCGCAGTTGCGGTGAGATAGTTCCTGTTTGCACCCCCCACCCGGGTAATTTTAGGAACTATCTCACCGCAACTTAATATCTAGCAGACCTGGGTTTTACCGATCATGATGTTGAGGATCTCGACGTCAGTATCTTTCATACCCACACGGCCCACGTAGCCCATGCTGGCGATTGTCTGCTCAACGGTATCCTGGATCAGGCCCTCGCCGGCGCGGAAGCCGCGACCCTGCATGGCCATATCATGGCCCAGAATCGCCGCATCAACGGCAGCCGAGATCTTGGCGGCACAGCTCGCTTTGGCGCCGTCGCACACGATGCCGCCCACGTTACCGAGCGTATTCGAGACCGTCGCGCCAATCTGCTCGCGCGTGCCACCGCACAGCCAGGTAATCGCGGCGCCGGCGCCGCACGCGGCGCAAATAGCACCGCAAAACGCCGAGAGCGCACCAATATAGCTCTTGATATGCACGGCGATAAGATCGGACAGCATCACGGCGCGCACCAGGCGCTCGTGGTCGCAACGCAGGTACTCGGCATACTCCATGACGGGCAATGCGCAGGTAATTCCCTGATTGCCCGAGCCGCACACAATGGCGACCGGCAGCGCGCAGCCGTTCATGCGAGCGTCGGATCCGGCGGCCGCACGGGCACGGGCACGGCAGGCGACGTCATCGGCACGAGCACCCAGCAGCGTACGACCCACCTCGGCGCCCCAAGTGTGCGCAAGGCCCTCGGCACTGATTGCGCCATTCAGCTCAATCTGACGCTCAACGGCAGCGCGGGCGTCCTCAATGTCACCGTACTCGATAAAGTCGATGATGGTCTCAATCGACATGGGCGTGTCGGCGTTATCTGCCGCCCGCTCAGCCACAACGCGCTCGGCGCAGGCGGCGCACTCCCCCGCCGACTTGCCGCATACCGGAATACCATCGAGCGTATGGCACGTGACATTGGTGTGGTGGTCGGTAATCTCGACGATCGCGGTATGGCCCCCGGCCGTCGCAGTCACCTTGATGTAGAGGTTGGGCACACCCTCGACAAGCGACACATCGCAGTAGTCGGCGTCGGCGAGAAGCTCGGCCACGCGAGCACGGTCTTCATCGTTAACGCTCTCGAGCACCTCGAGCGCGCTCTTGGCGTCGCCGCCCACGGCACCCAGCACGGCCGCGGCCTCAATACCGTGCATACCGCCCGAGTTGGGCACGGTCACGCTCTTAACGTTCTTGATGATGTTGCCCGAGCAGGCAACATCCATATGATCTGGTTCGCAACCGAGCGTCTGGCTCGCCAGCGCTGCTGCATAGGCAACGGCAATGGGCTCGGTACAGCCGAGCGCGCAGACAAGCTCGCGGTTCAAAACATCGCAAAACGCGGCATCACGGACGGAATCGGTAGGCATAGGTATCTCCTGCTTGCATAACGGGCTTGGCTCTCAAAAATAGTTAGCTCCTTTATTTGATAACAATGCATCAAAAACCGCAACCATGGTTCCGGCGGACGGCGCTCAAGCACAAACTGACAGCATTCATTCATGAGAAGCCGGTCTTGTTGCATGCTAAAGCGTTTGACCAAAAAACGCCCGAGCGTTTACGCAAAAGTCGCGCTATCATGCAGTCGAACGCGGTAAACACCTTTAGCATTTGCGCCGCACAGACCAGAGAGGAACCATCCATGAAGATCGGTATCGGTAACGACCACGCCGCCGTCGAGCTCAAGAACATCATCTCCGAGCACCTGAAGGAGCGCGGCTGCGAGGTCGTGAACTTTGGCACCGACACCTCCGAGAGCTTTGACTACCCCATCGCCGGCTACAAGGTGGGTAAGGCCGTTGCCAACGGCGACGTCGACCTGGGCATCCTCATCTGTGGCACCGGTGTCGGAATTAGCCTGGCTGCCAACAAGGTCGAGGGCGTACGCGCCGTCGTGTGCTCCGAACCCTTCAGCGCTAAGCTCTCGCGCATGCACAACAACACCAACGTACTCGCCTTTGGTGCCCGCGTCGTGGGCTCCGAGCTCGCCAAGATGATCGTCGACGAGTGGCTCGACGCCGAGTTTGAGGGCGGCCGCCACGAGCGTCGCGTCAATCTCCTCAACGAGATCGACCAGACCCGTGGACTCAAGGTCGTCGACGAGGCTTAAAGACCTACAAAGCCATACGCTAACGCCAGCCCCCGCCCGGAAGAAACATCTGGGCGGGGCTCTTTAGTAGATTTCTAAGCAGTTACCAAAAATCTACCGGAATAAAAAGGGCGCCGCGGATGGAGTTCCGCGGCGCCCAAGCCACACGCTAACAGCTTTAAGGAGTCAAAGCTGGTTTAGCCAAAGAAGCGCTTGATCTCGATCTCGGCGTTCTCCAGGCAGTCGGATCCGTGGATCACGTTGGCGTTGACATCGACAGCGAAGTCGCCGCGAATGGTGCCGGGGGCAGCATCAAGCGGGTTGGTAGCGCCCATAAGGGTGCGCATCTTGGAGACAGCGGAGAGACCGGAAACGACCATCTTGACGACCGGACCGCTCGTCATAAAGTCGCAGAGACCGCCAAAGAAGGGCTTGTCGGCCAGATGGGCGTAGTGCTCCTCGACGGTAGCGCGCTCGAGCGTGGTCATCTCCATGCGCTCGATGACAAGGCCGCTGCGCTCGATGCGAGCAACAATCTCGCCGATCTTGCGGTCGCGCACGGCGTCGGGCTTAATCATGATGAAGGTCTTCTCGATAGCCATAAGGTAGCCTTTCAAGTAGGTTCGCGCGTGCCCAAGTCCCATTCCGGCACCCGCCTGGACTGCATCGTAACAGAGTTTAGCTGCAGTTAAACAAAAAGCTGTTTATTGAAACGTTGCAATTTATTAAAGCGTTCCATATGTGTCACTTCTGTTTCGAAGCTCGATTAGAGTACCATCCGACTGCCCATCAACCGCATCGAGCAGAGCAGACGGTCGGTTGCCGCCCGCGAACGTACCCCCTTCACAACCTACCCAAAGGTCCTACAGAACTTCTCGACAAGCCTCTCCCCCATAGCAACAAAATACGGACGCCCACATCAGCAGACGCCCGTAAAGCAAAAAACGATTCCTCAATAAATGGCAAAAACGGCTTCGGCCAAACCCTTACTTTATCCCGTGGCCCATCTCGACGACCTTGGTCAGCGATCCAAACACGCCTTCGTCGGCAACGAGTTGTGCCTCGGCACGCTGCAGCTGCACGGCAACGGCGGCAGGGGCGGTACCGCCCTCGGTCGTGCGCGCGGCGACAATCGACGGGATGTCGAGCGCCTCGGTAATGTCGTGCTCAAAGAGCGGGCTTGCCTCCTGGAACACCTCAAACGGCAGGTCCTCAAGATTGCAGCCACGCTTCTCACACATCAGGACCAAATGGCCCACCACGGCGTGTGCCTCGCGGAACGGCAGGCCACGCTTGGCCAGGTAATCGGCAACATCGGTAGCGGCAAGGTGCCCCACGCCGCACTCGCGCGCCATGGCATCCTCGTTGACAGTCCAGGTCGAAATCATACCGGCCATAACGGACAGGCACTGCATGAGCGTATGGGCGGTATCGAGCGCGCCCTCCTTGTCCTCCTGCAAGTCCTTGTTATAAGCGAGCGGCAAGCCCTTCATGGTCACGAGCAGCTGCACCAGGTTGCCATAGACTCGGCCGCTCTTGCCGCGAATAAGCTCGGCAAAGTCGGGGTTCTTCTTCTGCGGCATGATGGACGAACCGGTGGAGTAAGAGTCGGAAAGCGTGATAAAGCCAAATTCGGAGCTCGACCACAGCACGATCTCCTCGGAAAGACGCGACAGGTGCATGGCCATAACAGAGCCGGCGTAATGCAGGTCGAGGAGGAAATCACGGTCGGAAACCGCATCGAGCGAGTTGGGAATCACGCCCGCAAAGCCAAGTTCGGCAGCCGTCATCTGACGATCGAGCGGATAGCTCGTGCCGGCAAGCGCGGCAGCGCCCAGCGGACAGTTGTCGGCGGCATCAAAGGCTGCCTTCAGGCGTGTAAAGTCGCGCGCGAACATCCAGGAATACGCCAGCAGATGATGCGACAGCAGCACGGGCTGAGCGTGCTGCATGTGCGTGTAGCCCGGCAGAATCACCTTGTCGTACTTCTTAGCCGCATCCACCAGCACATGGCGCAGCTCAAGATTGGCCCCCATGAGCTCCTTGGCCAGCGCCTTGACGCCCAGACGTGTGTCGGTCGCCACCTGGTCGTTGCGCGAACGTCCGGTATGCAAGCGCTTGCCAGCCTCGCCGATGCGACGCGTCAGCTCGCTCTCGATGGACATATGAATGTCCTCGTCGTTGATGTCGAAGGTGAAGTTGCCGGCATCGATATCCTGTTCGATTCCGGTCAGACCCTCGGCAATCGCTTGCTCGTCCTCGGCGCTGATAATGCCCTGGGCCGCCAGCATCTTGGCATGTGCCTTAGATCCGGCGATGTCCTGCTTATAGAGATGTTTGTCGACCGGCAACGACGCGCCAAACTCCTGCGTGACCTCGGCCACGCCTGCCTCAAAACGACCGCCCCAAAGAGCCATGGAACCGTCCCCTTTCTCCAAATACCAAAACAAGCGCCCAAAGCAATGCGCCATATCGCTAAAGCGATTTTTCAACCGCTAGTTTTACACATTCCCCACCGTGTGCGGAGCCATGTAGCTAATTTGCAAAGAAGTGACGCGCCATGCACTTGGCGCCCAACGTCTCCCTCCGGATGTTGCCCTGCGAACCATCGATCCAGGCCTTCAGGCTCATAGGGACGTCCTCGACCCTTGCAGCATCGAACTCGGGCGCGAGGGCGAGTAAAGCATGCGCAATAGCATTGAACATAATGGATACTCCTCATATATATAGGCGCAGAGCCGCCAAATTGATAGAAGGAGCCCCGCCGGACAACCCCGGCGGGGCTCGGACTCAGCCGCAGACGCGGCATCATATATGCGGGCGGAACGTAGGGGCCACCGATGTTAAGAAGTGTCAGCAAGCATAACGAAAGGTAGGGACCCCGTGCGCCCGTTATGTATCACGCGGATGGGCCGCGCGGATACCAAGGGAAGGAGGCGCTAGGCCTGGGCGGCAGCAGAGCTGGGGCCCTGGACCTTTGCCCACGTCTTGAGCGACAGCGTATCGATCTCGATAAAGCCGGCGCTGGCCTTCTCGTCAAACGTGGTGTCGCGGTCGTAGGTAGCCAGACCGTAGTCGTAGAGGCTGAAGGGGCTCTTGCGGCCGACGACATGGCAGTTGCCCTTAAAGAACTTCAGACGGACAGTGCCGGTCACGAACTTCTGGGTATCGGCCATAAAGGCATCGAGCGCGTTTTTGAGCGGGCTGTACCACTGGCCGTTGTAAACGGCGGTGGCCCAATCCTGCTCGAGCTTAATCTTGGTCTTGAGCAAATCGCCCTCGACGCAGATGTCCTCAAGCGCCTTGTGGGCGGTGATGAGCGTCAGGGCTCCGGGAACCTCATAGCACTCGCGGCTCTTGAGGCCCACCAGACGATCCTCGACCAGGTCAAGACGGCCAAAGCCGTTGTCGCCCGAAATCTTGTTGAGGGCGATGACGATCTCGGAGAGCTTCATCTTCTTGCCGTCGACGGCGACGGGCTTGCCGGCCTCAAACTCAATCTCGGTGTAGGTCGGGGTGTCCGGCGTGTCCTCGGGGTTCTTGGTCATAACCCAGGCGTCGTCGAGCGGCTCGTTCCAGGGATCCTCCAGGTGACCGCACTCAATGGCACGACCCCACAGGTTGTCGTCGATGGAGTAGGGGTTGTCGTTGGCACCCTCGGGAACCGGCACGTTGTGGGCGTGGGCATAGGCGACCTCGTCGGGACGGCACTTCAGGTCCCACTCGCGAACCGGGGCGATAACCTTGAGCTCGGGGTCGAGGGCCTTGACGGCGGCCTCAAAACGGACCTGGTCGTTACCCTTGCCGGTGCAGCCGTGGGCGACGTAGGTCGCGCCAAACTCGTGGGCGACCTCAACAAGCTTCTTGGCAAGCAGCGGGCGAGACAGAGCGGAGAGCAGCGGGTACTTGTTCTCGTACATGGAGTTTGCTGCGATGGCTTTGGTCAGGAACTCATCGGAGAACTCGTCGCGCAGGTCGAGCACCTGGCAATCGAGAACGCCCAGGTCGAGCGCCTTCTGCTTCTTGGCATCCAGTCCGGTCTCTTCCTGGCCCACGTTGCCGCAGACGCAAACGACATCGAGATTCTTCTCGTCCTGGAGCCATTTGACACATACGGATGTATCAAGACCACCGGAATATGCGAGAACGACTTTTTCCTTGCTCATGGCTGTTTCCTTTCGCCCTTGGTAGCTAGTTAGAACATCGGTCAGTTGCAAGTCATTTCAAGGTCATATACCGTGCAATATCAGGTTAAATAGCAAAAATCAGCACATACATGCCCTAGAAACATGCAGCAATGTCGTGCTAAAACCCAACGACCTCAAAATGACTCTGTTGAGGCAATTCGCCCCATGCGGACAGAGACGATTGTTATCGTCGTCGGGAAATTGCGCGCTGGCGTCGGATGGCATTGTCTGCAGTGGTGATGATCTTTACGAACTGCATCTGCCTCTCCTTTCACGTATCGCCGGGCGCAATTCAAATATCGTAAACGGTACCTTTTACTCGGTAAGCGGTTGTTTTTCCGTCTCCGTTTTCGATGGTCGCTATATTACGCTAAAGTGCCCGCAGCACAAGCGACAAATTCAAATTTCTGAAAAGTTTTTTCATTACTTTGTGAAGCGTGGTGCAAACACGCTCCGTTCCTGCGAAAATACGCTCGACTACGAGTTGATGGTTATAACGTCTGAAACAATCTCGAAACGAAAGGCTCGCTTTTATGCAAACTTACGAATCGGACGCCAACATCGGCAACATTAAGATTCTCGCCGTCGATATGGACAAGACGCTGCTGACCGACGAGCGTGTGCTGCCCCAGGGTCTTGATGAGCGCCTGGACAAGCTCGCCGACGCCGGCATCGTATTCTGCCCCGCCAGCGGACGTCCCGCCCCCAAGCTCGAGGAGATGTTCGAGGGCATCAAGAACCGCCTCGCCTTTTGTCCCGACAACGGAGCTTGCGTGATCTATCGCGGCAGCTATATCTATAAAAGCAATATTGACGTGGAGCTGTATCAGCAGGTCTTGAACCGTGCCTCGGAGGATCCTCGCGCTGTCCCCGTCCTGTGCTGCTTCGACGAGTTCTACGTGCTTGCCCGCGACCATCAATACCACGACGAGATCAGCGTCTACTACAACACAATCAACTACGTAGACAGCTTTGAGGGCATTGATTTCGAGTCCAACAAGATTTCGGTCTTCTTCCCCGGCTACGACGCCGAGCCCGCTTTCCGCGAGACCTATAGCCCCGAGTTCTCGGACAAACTCTACGTCACCAACGCTGGGCGCGAGTGGATCGACTTTATGAACCTGGGCGTCGACAAGGGCGCCGGCGTCGCTCACCTGTGCGAGCACCTGGGCATCGATATTGCCGATGCTGCCGCCGTGGGCGACACCTACAACGACATCCCCATGCTGGAGCGCGTCGGTCACAGCTTTATCGTGGACAATGCCGAGGAGCACATGAACGCGCACGCCAAGTGGCGCATTCCGAGCAACAACGACGGGGGCGTACTGACTCTCATCGACGCCATCCTGGCGGCTCGTTAAACTCGCCGCCATGCCCGGGGCCGGCCGTTTGATTTTTGTTCGGTCAGGTCCTGGGCTCGCTCGAAGAGCACATTAAGTGCTCTTCGGCTCGTGCGGAATCTACAAAAATCAAACGGCCGGCCCCGGGCATGGCTACGTTGACTTGCTTGCCGCATGGATGGCGTCTTGGCGCCTAGATACTTTGGCTGATTTTTATTAAACGAAGGACGCTCCTTGTTGATGAGGGGCGTCCTTCTGGTTTTGGTTACTTTGGAATTGTGGTCGTGCCCTTACTTGGCGTCTGCCCAGGTCACTCCAGTCGAAGCTTCGGCGATTAGGGGTACGCGTAGGTCTACGACGTGTTCCATGACGTCTTGGACCATGGCAGTCAGGCGCTCGACTTCGTCGACGGGGCACTCAAAGTCCAGTTCGTCGTGTACCTGCAAGATCATGTGGGCGGCAAAGCCTTCTTCTTCCAGGCGACGACTTACGCGGACCATGGCGATCTTGATGATGTCTGCTGCGGTGCCCTGCATGGGATGGTTCATGGCCGTGCGCTCGCCAAAGCCGCGGAGTTGCGGGTTTTTGGCCTTGAGCTCCGGAATATGACGACGGCGGCCGTACATGGTCTCGGCGTAGCCCGTCTGCTTGGCGCGTGCCACCACGTTGTCGAGGAACGTACGCACGCCCGGGTAGGCCTCGTAGTAGCGGTCGATCATGTCGCGCGCCTCGGCCATCGAGATATGCAGCGACTGCGACAGGCCGTAGGCCTGCTGGCCATACACGATGCCAAAGTTCACGGCCTTGGCGCGACTGCGCAGGTCGGGCGTTACCTCGGACACCGGCACACCAAACACGCGCGCCGCCGTCTCGGCATGGAAGTCCTCGCCCTCGTTAAAGGCGCGCACCAAGTGCTCGTCACCCGAGAGATGTGCCAGCAGACGCAGCTCGATCTGCGAGTAGTCCACCGCCAAAAAGACGCTTCCCTCGCCTGCCGAAAACGCCGTCTTGACGGTACGCCCCAGCTCCGAGCGCGTCGGAATGTTTTGCAGATTAGGGTCGCTCGAAGACAGACGCCCCGTCGCGGTGATGGTCTGGTTGTACGTGGTGTGCACACGACCGTCACCGCGGCGCAGCGGGCCCAACGTGTCCAGATAGGTTGACTTGATCTTGGACTTCTCGCGCCAGTCTAAGATCAAACGAACAATCTCGTGGTCACGGGCAAGATCACTCAGTACCTTGGCATTGGTCGAATAGTAACCGCGCTTGGTCTTTTTGAGACCCTTGGTCGGAAGGCCCATCACATCAAAGAGCACATGCGAAAGTTGCATGGGGCTGCCGATGTTAAAGGTCTCGTCACCGGCAAGGTCGCGAATGCTTCGTTCGACCTCGGTGATCTGGGTCGCCAGACCCTCGGACAGACTGTGCAGGCGGTCGGGGTCCACGAGCATGCCCGCGCGCTCCATCTTGGCAAGTACCGGAACGAGCGGCATCTCGATGCCATCGAACACGTTGGCGGCGTTCTCACGGGCCATGCACTCGCGCAACGGCGCCACGAGCGCCAGCGTCAGAGCCGCAGTACGGGCGGCAGGCGCCGGAGCGTCCTCACCAGCACCCTCTGCACCGCGCGCCGCAGGCAACGCCATCTGCAGATAGGTATCGGCCAGATATGCCTCATCGAACTCGGAGCGATCGGAATCCAGCAGATAGGCAGCGACCACGGTATCGAAGATACGCGTGGAATCGGCAGCGAGCGGATCCATGAGCTCGGGCTCAGAAGAATCGATGGGCGAAAGCTCGTGCAGCAGCGCTTTCGTATCCGGGCTCGCCACGCGGCCCTCCATAAACAGGCTCGCAAGCACGCCGGCGATCACACCGTGAGCGAAGTTGAAGCCCTCAACCTCAGCCGCCGCACAGCTGTCGCCCTCCTCGAGCGCGAACAGGCCCTTGGACGTCGCCAACCACAGCGTGCGCGTCAGCCCAAAGAGCGCGCCCTCTTCCTTGTCGTCGTCCACCACGGCGGCGATCCACTCGCCGGCATCAATCGCGCGGGAGACCTCAGCCGCAACGGCACCAAGCGCGTCGGCATCGCCGGCGGCTGCGCGAACCATAGCAGGTATCTCAAACACACTGGAGGCAGCAGCCCCGCCCTCGCCGCCGATCAGCGCCAAGAAACGGTTCTGCATGGCGGTGATACCAAGCGTACCCAGCGCCGCGGAAACCTCATCGGCAGAAAACGCCGGGAAGGACGTCGCCTCAAAGTCGAGCTCGACGGGCGCATCGGTGCGAATTGTCGCAACCTTGCGGCTCAGTAGTGCGTCATCGATGTGTGCACGCAGGTTCTCGCCCATCTTGCCCTTGACCTCATCGGCATGCGCGATGACTTCGTCCAGGCTACCGTACTTCGCAATGAGCGCACTCGCCTTTTTGGGACCGATGCCCGGTACACCGGGGATGTTGTCGGACGTATCGCCCTTTAGACCGTAAAAATCGGGCACGAGCGCCGGCGTAATGCCGTGATACAGGTCGTCCACGCTCTCGGGCGTCATAATCGCCACGTCGGACAGGCCCTTGCGGGTCGAGACCACGTTGACGTGCTCGGTCACGAGTTGATACATGTCGCGGTCGCCGGTCACCAGTAGCATGTCGCAGCCGGCCTCTTCACCCAGGCGCGCCATGGTTCCCAGGATGTCATCGCCTTCCCAGCCCTCGGACTGCAGAATCGGCACGTTGAGCGCGGCGAGCAGCTCCTTAATCATAGGGAACTGCGCATGCAGATCGGGGTCCATGGGCGGGCGTTGCGCCTTATACTGCGGCAGCATCTCCATGCGCACGCGCGGTTTACCCTTGTCAAACGCCACGACGACGCCGTCGGGGTTAAAGGCATCGATCATCTTGAGAAACATGTTCAGAAAGCCAAAGATCGCGTTGGTGGGGCGACCGTCCGGCGCGTTCATGGTCGGCGGCACGGCGTGGAAGGCGCGATGCATGAGCGAGTTGCCGTCGATAACGGCAAAGGTGCGGCGCTTGTCAGACATATTGAATACCTCGCTTTGGGCTGGGCACGGTTTGCTCACTCCAGTTTACACGCTCCCCGCCCCGCGGCCACCTCACATCAAGCTCCCCCGCCACCGTGAGCCCGCGCGTGATACGATGGCTCACGGTACATCAACCAGCACGATCGATCCGAAAGGAGCCTGCGTCATGGAGCGTCCCTGCGCATGGAAAAAGTACACGCCGCAGCAAATCGAGGAGCTCGAGGAGCTTTGCCGCGGCTATAAGCAGTTTTTGAGTGAGAACAAGACCGAGCGCCTGTGCGTCAAGGCCGGCATCAAGATGGCCGAGGAGGCGGGATACGTCGACCTGGAGACCGTAATCGCCGCAGGCCGCGAGCTTAAGGCAGGCGACAAGGTGTATGCCGCTAACCACGGCAAGGACCTTATGCTCGTCAATCTGGGCACCGCCCCGCTCGAGCAGGGCTTTAACATCCTGGGCGCGCACGTGGACTCGCCGCGCCTGGACCTTAAGCAGAACCCCGCCTTCGAGGCCGGCGACATGGCTTATCTCGACACGCACTACTACGGCGGCGTCAAGAGCTACCACTGGGTAGCCTCCCCGCTCGCACTCGTGGGCGTCATCTGCAAAAAGGACGGTACCACCGTCGACATCAATATCGGCGACAAGGCGGACGATCCTGTCTTTACCATCTCCGACCTGCTGATCCATCTCTCGAGCGAGCAGATGTCTAAGCCTGCCAAAGACGCCGTCGACGCCGAGATCCTCGACGTGATCGTGGGCGGCCGTCCCGTCAAGTTCGATGAGGACGACAAGGACGCCCCCAAGGAGCCCGTCAAGCAGATGTTCCTGGATATCCTCAAGGAGCAGTACGACGTCGAGGAGGAGGACTTCCTCTCCGCCGAGATCGAGGTCGTGCCCGCCGGCCCCGCCCGCGACATGGGCCTCGACCGCTCCATGATTCTGGGCTATGGCCATGACGACCGCGTCTGTGCCTACCCCTCCATGCTCGCCCAGATCAACGTCACCAACGTGGAGCGCACGAGCATCACGCTCATCGTCGACAAGGAGGAGATCGGTTCCGTGGGTGCCACCGGCATGACGAGTCGCTTCTTCGAGAACACCGTCGCCGAGATCATGATGCTCGCCGGCGAGGACAGCCCGCTGGCTCTGCGCCGCGCGCTCGCCCGCAGCCGTATGCTCTCCTCCGACGTGTCCGCCGGCTTCGACCCGGGCTATGCCGGCAAGTTCGAGACCAAGAACGCCGCCTTCATGGGTCGCGGCCTGTGCTTTAACAAGTACACGGGCAGCCGCGGCAAGGGCGGCTCTAACGACGCCGACGCCGAGTATGTGGCCCTCGTCCGCGACATCATGGACGAGGCCGGCGTGGACTTCCAGACCTGCGAGCTCGGCCGCGTCAACGCTGGTGGCGGCGGCACCATCGCCTACATCATGGCCAAGTACGGCATGAACGTCATCGACTCCGGCGTTGCCGTCCTGTCCATGCACGCCCTGTGGGAGGTCGCCAACAAGGCCGACATCTACGAGGCATATCGCGGTTACAAGGCCTTCATCGAGCGAGCCTAACCAACCCTTCATCAGTTGCGGTGAAATACGGACTAAACTGGCCCATAAACAGCCAAAACAGACCGTATTCCACCGCAACTTTTTTGGCAGAGGAGAGCCCATGCTGCAGGTCATCATTTCGCCCGCCAAGCAGATGCGCGCGGCCCAAGATGCTTTTGAAGTCCTGGGCATCCCACCCTTTGTGCGCGAGACGGCTCGCCTCCACCGCGCACTGCTAGATATCGAGCGGAATGAAGGCAGCGGCGGCCTGCAGGCGCTGTGGAACGTGAGTGACAAACTGCTGGGACCTTGCCTCAACACCCTGCATGAGTTCGGGCCCATCCTGAAAAGCGGCGATCTCGACAATCCCGCACTCGCCCGTCACCTCTCCCCTGCCGCCATGTCCTATCACGGCATTCAATACCAGAGCATGGCACCCGAGGTGATGGATTCCGCGCAGCTCGCATGGCTGCAAGACCATCTGTGGATCCTCTCCGGCCTCTACGGGTGCGTTCGTCCCTTTCATGCCGTCGAACCGTATCGGCTGGAGATGGGCGCGAAGCTTGTCGTCGACGGTGCCCGAGACCTCTACGCATTTTGGAGCGATAAGCTCGCGCGGGCTATCGCCCCGGCAGGTTCAAACACCACGATCGTCAACCTCGCCAGCGTAGAGTATGCCAAAGCCGTTCTGCCCCACCTCGCGGGCGACGCCACAGCCGTCACGTGCCTCTTTGGCGAGGGTATCCGCAACGGGAAGCCCATCCAACGGTCGACCGCCAGCAAAAAGGCGCGCGGCTCCATGGTGCGGTGGATGGCAGAAAACAAGCTCGAGGATGCAAGCGAACTTACCGCATTCAACATCGGCTATCGCCACGTCCCCGAGCTCTCATACCTAGGCACCCTCATGTTCATCAACGAACAGATGCTCTAGAGCCGGCACCCAACACTGACCCGCTCAGCCTTCTCTATATAACTTGCGGTGGAATAATTCCTATTTGAGCCTTTTTCGCACAATCAGGAACTATTCCACCGCAACTTTTATGAATTGGCTGCTAGGCTCGACACCTATTCTGCTAGACCGTCGGCCTTTGCAATCCCGTTTGTCGAACCGTCCTGATAGACAATCTTGACGTGCTCGACCTCGGACACCGCAACACCCGACGGGGGCTCCAGGCGCCATTCCGTCAGCGCGATATCCATCGTCGTGGGCACATCCCCTTGATCTTTGAGCTTCACCGTCAACGTTTTGAACGTCGCATCATACGTCACGCGTTCGATTTCCTCACCAGGAATAGACCCACCACTCAGCTGCAACTGCACAAACTCATCGCACGGGTACCAATAATCGCCCGGAACGGCGAGCGTATTGGCATTACCGCCAGTACTCCTCACCGTCATAATCGGTAGGCTATCATCAGCCTCGAACTCCCATGCAGCGCCGCCGCGACCACCAAACGTCCAGATACAAAAGGCAATCACCAGCACGGCAAGCACCGCAAAACCGATCGCGACAAGGCCATGGTGCGCACGGCTTTCCTCGGCCGATACATCCCATTGCGTCTCTCGATATAGATGCTTGTCTTCCATGTTCGCCTCCTCACAGGCACGCTCGTTAGGCCAATCGTACCCATTCGAGCTATACTTGAGCCCATTACATAAACGGGGGGCTTGCAGGACAAGACGGCAGGCTGAGATTGGGCGCGCCCGCCCTGACCCGCAAACCTGATATGGGTAATGCCAACGAAGGGAGCCGTGCCAATGAGCACACAGACCGAGCCCAAGCTCGTCACGCAAATCGACTTCGCCCGCGCCGGGCAGATCACACCGCAGATGAAGGAGGTCGCCGAGCGCGAGCATCGCGACCCCGAGTACATCCGCGAGCGCGTGGCCGACGGCCGCATCGCCATACCTGCCAACATCGTGCACATCAAAAAAGGCATGCGCGCCTTTGGCGTCGGTGAGGGCCTGTCCACCAAGGTCAACGTGAACTTGGGCATCTCGGGCGACAAGGCCGATGCCGCCGAGGAATGGAAGAAGGTCAAGATCGCCGAGGACTTTGGCGCCGACGCCATCATGGACCTCTCCAACTCGGGCAAGACGCGCCAGTTCCGCCAGCAGCTCATCGACGAGACGCCGCTCATGGTAGGTACCGTCCCCATGTACGACGCCATCGGCTACATGGAAAAGCCGCTGGTCAAGCTTACCAAGGACGACCTGTTCGAGGTCGTGCGCGCGCACGCCGAGGACGGCGTGGACTTTATGACCATCCACTGCGGCATCAACAAGTCGGTCACAAAGACCTTTAAGGAGACCGGCCGCCTCATGAACATCGTGAGCCGCGGCGGCTCGCTGCTGTTTGGCTGGATGGAGGTCACCGGTAACGAGAACCCGTTCTATGAGTTCTACGACGAGCTGCTCGAAATCTGCCACGAGTACGACGTGACGATTTCGCTCGGCGACTCCTGTCGCCCGGGCTGCCTCTACGACTCCAACGACGCCACCGAGACCGCCGAGATGATCGAGCTGGGCAAGCTGTGCAAGCGCGCATGGGCCGCCGGCGTCCAGGTTATGGTCGAGGGTCCGGGCCACATGGCGCTCGACGAGATCGCCGCCAACATGAAACTGCAGAAGCGCCTGTGCCACAACGCCCCGTTCTATGTGCTCGGGCCGCTGGTGACCGATATCGGCGTGGGCTACGACCACATCACCGCTGCCATCGGCGGCGCTATCTCCGCCAGCTCCGGCGCCGACTTCCTGTGCTACGTGACGCCGGCCGAGCACTTGTGCCTGCCCAACGCCCAGGACGTGCTCGACGGCCTCATGGCCACCAAGATTGCCGCACACGCCGCCGACATCGCCAAAAAGGTGCCCCACGCCCGCGACATGGACGACAAGATGGGCCAGGCACGCCGCAAGCTCGACTGGGACGCCATGTGGAAGTGCGCGCTCGACCCGGTTACGGGCAAGAAGCGCTACGAGGAGTCCCCCGCCGCCACCGAGGGCACTTGCACCATGTGTGGCAAGATGTGCGCCGTCCGCACCGTCAACAAGATCTTCGAGGGCACCACGATCGACCTCGGCATGGAGGACTAACCCTGTCGCCGCGGCCGCTTCTGGCGGCGAGCTGGTGCCTGTCAATTGTTGACTTGTGAACATTTACTTACACTTGCGTAGAGATTGCATCGCCCGCCCGGGTTCGGCATAGAGTCGGCCCGGGCATCTTTATAATGCTGGCTTAAAGACCCATTTGATTCCGACCGAACAAGGGAGCGAACATGGATCGTAGTAAGGTACCTGCCGTCCTGTCCATCGCGGGATCCGATTCCAGCGGTGGCGCCGGCATTCAGGCCGACATCAAGACCATCACGGCGCACCGCCTGTATGCCGAGACGGCCATCACCGCCATCACAGCGCAAAACACCCTGGGCGTTACCGCCGTGCAGGATATCTCGCCAGATATCGTAGCCGCGCAAATTGACGCCGTTTTTGACGATATCCGCCCCAGCGCCGTCAAGATCGGCATGGTTTCTTCTGTCGAGATTATCGAAGTCATCGCCGACCGCTTGAGCGCCTGGAACGCAACGAACGTGGTCGTCGACCCCGTCATGGTCGCCACCTCGGGCGCGCGGCTGATTGCCGAAGATGCCGCCGAGGCGCTCACCCGCCGCCTGTTCCCGCTAGCGACGGTTATCACGCCCAATATTCCCGAGGCCATGGCACTGCTCGACTATGAGGTCGACTCCGAGCGCACGCAGCAAAATGCTGCCATGCTCCTCACCCGCCGCTTTGGTTGTGCATCCCTCGTTAAGGGTGGGCATCTTGTCAACGAGGCCAACGATGTACTGGCCGAACCCGCGCCACTCGATGACGAGGGCAACCATCCGGGAGATCCACTCACCACGTGGTTCCGCCACAAGCGCATCGAGACCGACAACACGCACGGCACCGG
>CATYJU010000028.1 GCA_958407995.1 uncultured Collinsella sp. | reverse complement strand
TTCAAACCGGGCTCGAACGAACATGCCTATTGACAATGGCTTTCTCATATTAAAAACGGGCGGGACAAAGCGACAGATGGCTCTTTGTCCCGCCCGTTTTATACGTCGGCTAGCTATTAAACCCGTTGAACTTGAGATAGCTCATCAAGTAAGCCTTCGAAACAAAGGATGAAACCGCGCTGCGCACAAGCAGCGACTCACGCGTTACCTGATGCGCCGTATCGGGAACCGGCGTCTGCTCGACGGAAAACGCCGAACGAATCGATGCCTCGAGCTGATCGACCACATAATCAAAGGCAGTCGGGGCATCGTAGCTCAAACGCTGAATGTTAAAGAGTGCCTGCACCGCAGCAATAGGTAGCACCTGCTTAAAGATGCAGATAGCGATCAGGCGGGCAATCTGCTCGCGGCCATATTGCTTTTTGACCGGAGCAGGCACCAGGCCAACCTTTACGTAGTTATTGATCATCGATGGCGTAATGATAGGCTGCTCAACGCAAAGGGACAGCGGCTCCATCCACAGCGCGACATACTCAATGACCTGGTCGCGGTAGAGCGTCACATTGGGCAACTGGTCATAGCGCGGCAGACTCAACGTATTGAGTTTGCGTACGATATCGGACTGAATAAATGCATCGGGCAGCACAGTGGGCTGAATATCCTCAGGCTTAATGCTGACCGATGTATCGGACATCGGGATAACGCGTTTGGCGTGGTTCATAAGGATCCTCCGTTCATTTATATATTGTATTCTACGTTATCTAGTTTTGCATACCACATAGTCGCCAAGTAAAAGTGGTTGGACAGCACATTGATACACCGTCCAACCACTTTGTTAAAAGATAACAACCTTACATAAGATATATTATCGTACTTATCTACGGAGAAATGCGTATGCGCTGGTTGCCGCTATGGCTCCGTCAGAAACCGCGGTCACAACCTGGCGCAAACGCTTGGAACGGATATCGCCAGCGGCAAATAGACCTGGCGTGCGGGTCGCCATGGATTCATCAGTCAGAATGCCGCCATCAGGCGCCAGATCGACTAGATGCTCGACAAGTTCGGTATGGGGTTGCGTCCCGGTATAGACAAAGATGCCAAACGAGCCAGGCTCAAATGACTTGGTATGAATTTCCCCGAATGAATTGTCCTTAAAGGCGATCGTCGTTGGCATGGCTTCGCCCGAGAGCTCCACAATACTAGTTTGGTACCTAACTGTAATATTGTCCTTTTCGAGTACTTTCTGAACAACACCATCAGGCGCACGGAACTGGTCGCGGCGCAGCACGATGGTCACACTGCTGGCAATGTCTGACAGGAACAGTGCCTCTTCGCATGCCGAATTGCCACCACCGATTACAAAGACCTGTTTGCCGCGGAAGAACATGCCGTCACATGTTGCGCAATATGAAACGCCACGACCGCGATAGGTATCCTCGCCAGCGAAACCTGCCGGACGCGGCGTGGCACCCATGCAAGCGATAACGCTCGAGGCCAGCGTATCGCCCATATCGTGATGCACCGTAAACAACGCTGCATCGGCATCGTAATCGATACCCGTAACCATGCTCCATGTAACCTGTGCTCCCAGGCCCTCTGCATGCTGCTGAAAACGCTCGCCGAGTTCGGCGCCACTCAAGAGCGGAATGCCCGGATAGTTCTCGACTTCATTGGTCGTGGCGATCTGTCCGCCCGACATGCCCTGTTCAATCACGGTCGTCGTTAGGTTGGAGCGCGCCGCATAAATGGCCGCAGCATAGCCCGCAGGGCCGCCACCGATAATCGCAACATCGATCGGCTGATCGGTAGTCATGAAGAGACCTCCTGTCGAAAGATTGGCGTTCTTTGCGCTCATACCCAAATTTACGTGAACATGACACTCATGCACTACAATGATAAACCGCGTATCAAAGCTGAAGGGGAGTTATCGATGGATCAAACGCAGACGGGCAATAGCGCTCCCCTGCCCATGCAAGCCACTCCCCAACCGGAGCAAATGACCGTTTCACCTGCACAAAAACCCCTAGTAACCATTGTGCACGCATCGGTTGGATCGGGCCACAAAGCCGCCGCCAACGCGATTGCACAAGCATTTGACCTTATCCGCGGCACCAAGGGAATCCCTGAGGATATTGAAATTGAAGTGCTCGATATCCTTGATTTTGGACGTATTAAATTCGACGGCAATAAGACCGCGGCTTCTTTTACGGGAGCCACACGCCCCATTTACGACCTGACCTGGCGATATACGCTTACGGGACATCTTCTCTGGGGTGGCGGCACGGCATGGTCACGTATTATGTTCCCTGCCTTCAACGAATATGTCCGCACCCGCAGGCCCATAGCCGTGGTTGCAACACACATTACGGCAGCCAACGTCGCTGTGGGCGCCCGCGTAATTACGGGTATCGATTATCCGGTCATCTGCGTACCAACAGACTATGAAGTCGAAGGCTTTTGGCCCCACAAGGACACTGACCTGTTCTGCGTGGCCAACGAGTTTATGGCCGAAACGCTGCGTCCGCGCAAAGTTCCCGAGTCAAAGATCCGCATAACGGGCATCCCCATCCGAGCCGGTTTCGATACCGATTACAAACGCGAGGATGAGCTGAGCAAGTTCAATCTCCCCATAGACAAAACCGTCGTATTGGTGATGGCCGGCGCCAGTTTGCCCCAACCATACGTGCGTTTCCGTGCCGCGATGGACCACACGCTCCCCTTCTTACGCAGCTTTGAAGACATGCACTTTGTCTTTTTACCGGGCAAAGATAAGGAATACGCCGCCCGACTCAAGACGCTCTTCGACGCCATGAAGCTCGACAACGTCACGGTTCTGGACTACGTGGACGACATGGCGGCCCTCATGCACGGCTGCGACCTGGCAATCCTCAAATCAGGCGGACTCACGGTCACCGAGTGCCTGTGCGCTCATCTGCCGATGATCCTGCTGGGCAAATCATACGGTCAGGAAAAGGCCAACACCACAATGCTCACCGGCATGGGCGCCAGCATGCATGTCACCACCGCACGAGAACTCATCGTGACGCTTCGTCACCTGCACGACCACCCTGAGTCGCTCAAAGCCCTACTCATCAACGGCGAAGTACTACGCCGTCCACGCGCAGCGGAGGACATCGCCATCGCAACCATGGAGCTCGTAGGCAAACCCCAAAAGCGCAAACGAGCCTTCTGCCGCTTCTACTGGGGCGGAAAACCCGCTCATATCAGGTAGACGAAGGTCCGCTGCTCAGCGGAAGCCGCCCATATATCATTCCATGCTCAAACATTCTCGCTGCGCTGCGAAACTGCGCGTGGAACGATATATGGGCGGCTCCCGCTGAGCAGCTACGTTTACTTACTAGCAGCTACTTCGGTATCCCCTCCATTAGAACCTGCAAAGGTAAAACAGGAAAATATAAATAGAGTTAGCCGATGCGACAAAGGAGGCATCCCTTTATCGCATCGGCTAACTAGAAAGATTGTTTTATGTCAAGCATGTAGCCCTTTCGCCTGAGCCCCATACATATCGTCCCGCGCGCAGTTTCGCAGCGAAGCGAGAATGTTTGAGCACGGGATGATATGTATGGGGCTCAGGCGAAAGCGGGATCCGTGCGCCCCTGCGAAGCGAGAATGTTTGAGCATGGAATGATATAGGTAAGCGCCGGGCGGGAGGGATACGAGCGTCCCTAGGCGACGCCGCTGGAGCCGAAGCCTCCTTTGCCTCGGTCGGTTTCGTCTAGTTCTTCTACTTCTATGAGGTTGACCGTGGGGACTTCTTGGATGACGAGTTGGGCTATGCGGTCGCCTTTGTTGATTTGGATGTTGTTGGAGGGATCCAGGTTGATGAGGATAACCTTGAGTTCTCCTCGGTAGTGGGCGTCGATGAGGCCCGGCGTGTTGACTATAGACAGGCCCTGCTTGATGGCCAAGCCGCTGCGGGGCTGGACGAAGCCGGCGTAGCCATCGGGCAGGGCGATGGCCAGCCCAGTAGAGACCAGACGGCGTTCGAAGGGCTTCAGAACGCAGTCCTCGTTGGAGCGAAGATCCAAGCCGGCATCGGTGGGATGGGTGTATTTGGGAAGCTCGACGGTGGGGTCGAGACGCTTTATGTTGACGGTAATGTTGGACATGGAATCACCTTAGCTTGTCGAGCTCTTGCAGAAACTCATCGACGTCTTTGAAATCGCGGTAGACCGAGGCAAAGCGGATGTACGCTACCTTGTCGATCTTGGCCAAGCGCTTGAGCACCATGTCACCCAACTCATGGGACGTGACGGCCGTCAGCGTGCGAGAGCGCAGCTCGACCTCGATATCGTCGATAATCTCATTGAGCTTCTTAGTGTCGATATCGCGCTTGATGGTAGCACGCATCAAGCCGACGAGCAGCTTATTGCGATCGAACCGCTGCTTGGTTCCGTCCGACTTAATGACCTCAATTGGGTCTTCGCATCGCTCGAACGTTGTAAAGCGATAGTTACACGAGCAACATTCACGACGGCGCTTAATGGTGTTATTTGACTCCTGCATACGGGAATCAACGACGCGGGTATGTGCCTTGCCGCATTTGGGACAGCGCATGGTACCTCCTCTTAAACGATAACAAGGGTACCATGCGCAGCGCGATAATGATTACGAACGAGCAGGAACCTTAAGATGCGCACCGGCGGCGAGCGAACCATGCTCCAGATGATTGACGCTACGAATCATGTCGGAAGTCTCTTGCGTGGAAAGGCCTTCGATTGGATATTCCTCGGCAAGCGACCAAAGAGAATCGCCAGGCTGAACGCGAATGGTCTCGTAGGTAACATTGGAAACGGACTCGGCATACGCGGCGTGATGAGCGCTAAAGACCGATGTAGCGAGGACAAAGAAGAGCGTAAGCGCAACGGCAACGGCGACAATCGTCGGAACCTTCAGGGCAACGCGGGCCGGCGCGACTACAGCCTGCTGATTGCGAGCAGGCTTTACGGTCAAAGGCTGAAAGCCGGAGCGGCCACCCTGAACAACCGTAAAAGTGTATTCTGCAGGCGTCTCGAGCTTAAGGGCGAGGTTTCCCTGGACCATATTCGTTGCGTTCATCATGTTCTCCTCTCGCGTGTTTTGCTGAGAACAGTTTTATCAAGCCGCGCGGACAAAAATGTCTAGCGCGAGAACGAATGTTCGGTTATTATTATCTTCGAACAGTTGTTCCTGTCAAGCAAAATTCGAACATTTGTTTGACATGGGTAGAGAGGATGCCCTGATGGCTCGCAAAATTACCAAGCGTCAGCAGCAAATTTACGACTTCATCAAGGAATATCAGCAGGAGAAGGGTTATCCGCCCAGCGTGCGCGAGATGGCTTCTGCTGTGGGCCTTTCCTCCCCCAGCACCGTGCACGCCCATCTATCTGCCCTGGAGGCGCGCGGGCTACTCAAGCGCGATGCCACCAAACCGCGCGCCCTGGAACTCTTTAACGAGGACGGTTCCTCTGTCTCAATTTCTAAATCTGACGAGCCCACCGCACCTCGCGGAACGGTCTCGCTACCGCTCGTTGGTCGCGTCGCGGCTGGGATTCCCATTCTGGCCGAGCAGAATATCGAAGACACTTTTACTATCCCGACCGAAATCGCCACCGATCAGGGTTCCTTTATCCTTGAGGTGCATGGGAGCTCAATGATCAATGTCGGCATCTTCAATGGCGATTACATCATCGTCCGTGAACAAAAGAGTGCCATGAACGGCGAAATTGTCGTGGCCATGATTGATGGTTCAGCGACCGTCAAGACGTTCTACAAGGAGCAGGGACGCGTACGCCTGCAACCCGAGAATGACACCATGGAGCCTATCTATGCAACGAATCCCGTTATCTTGGGCAAAGTCGTCGGCTTGATGCGCCGGTTCTCGTAATGCAAAAACGCATCACCATCTTTGATACCGTCCGCGGGTTTACGATGATTTCAATGACAGGTTTTCACGCTTGCTACGATCTCGCCTACCTGTACGGTTGGGATATGCCCTGGTTTACCCAGACTGTCTTTCAAGACATCTGGCGCGCCAGCATCAGCTGGGTATTCTTGTTTATCGCGGGTTGGATGTGCACTCTTTCGCGCAACAATATCAAACGTGCCGCCAAATACGCCTTAGCAGCACTCGTCGTCTGGTTGGCAACAACACTTGTCTCAGTAGACGATTCGGTTAATTTTGGCATCATCTACTGTATGGCCGCATGTACCGGCATCGTCGCGTTGACCGATCCCGTCCTTAAAAAGATTTCGGCGAGATGGGGCATGTCCCTATGCCTTGTGTTGTTCGCCCTCACCTGGAGCATCCCCAAGACGACCTACCCTGTCCCATACCTGGCGTGGCTAGGATTTCCGAGCCCTGGATTTATCTCAGGTGATTACTACCCCATCATCCCGTTTATCTTTATGTATCTTGCAGGATACTTCGCCGCACACATAGCGCAGGGAATCGGTAAGACCGCCCCAAGCTGGGCCTACGCCAACCCCCTGCCGGCGCTCGCCAGCCTTGGACGTCATGCACTCCCCTTTTATCTGCTGCATCAGCCCATCATTCTGGGCATTTTGGAGCTCGCCTACTCGGTGCGGTAACGCTCTAGACGCGGCGCGATTCGGGCCGGCAACTTCGCCACAATGCGAACTCCGTCCTCTAGATATTCCTCATGCAGAAGGGTTCCCTGCTCATGCACCAGCGTGATGAGGGCGCTCTCACGATACGGGATATCAGCGGAGAGCAACACATCGTTGGCAGCCGCCTCACGAGCAATACGGTCGACGAGATCGTCGAGTCCCTCGCCCGTCTGGGCCGAGAACAGAACAGCTTCCGGATAACGACGACGGAAACTCAATCGATCGACGCTATCGAGAAGATCGATTTTATTGAACACCGTAAGCGTTAAACGCTCTCCGGCACCGATCTCATCAAGCACGCGGTCGACAGCCTCAAGCTGTCGCTCATAGTCCTCATCAGACGCATCCACGACTTTGAGAATTAAATCGGCACTCAACACCTCAGACAACGTCGATTTAAAGGCATCGACCAGACCATGCGGCAGCTTTTGAATAAAGCCGACGGTATCGGTAATCGTCATGCCGCGACCGCCGGGCAGGCGATACGAACGCGTCGTCGGGTCGAGCGTAGCAAACAGCTTGTCCTGCGAAAGTACCGTAGAGCCGGTCAGGCGATTGAGCAACGTCGATTTACCGGCATTGGTATAACCGGCTAACGCGACGCGAAACGCCGGTGACTCAATGCGGCTCTTGGACTGGACATCGCGACGCTGTTCAACCTGCTTAAGCTCACGACGAAGCGCGGCAATCTTATTGCGAATCAAGCGACGGTCAACCTCGAGCTGGCTTTCACCCTGGCCAAAGCGCGAACCGATGCCGCCACGCGTCTGCTCCTTGGCAAGATGGCTCCACATGCCGCGCAGACGAGGCAACAGATATTGAAGCTGCGCCAGCTGTACCTGCAGGCGTCCCTCACGCGTCTGAGCATGCAGGCCAAAGATATCCAGAATCAGTGCTGTACGATCGATAATCTTTACCGGCTCGCCCACGGCTTTCTCCAAATAGGATTGCTGCGAGGGCGTCAGGTCGTCGTCGAAGATAACAACATCGACATCCATGCGATGCACCAGGCCGCACAGCTCTTCAACCTTACCGGAACCGATAAACGATTTTGGATACGGCTTAACCAAACGCTGTGACAAACGCGCCACGCACTGGGCGCCAGCCGTATGGGCCAGGCGCTCAAGCTCGTCAAGCGAACGATCGAGCGGCCATGCATTGTCGCGCCACTCAACACCAACTAATATGGCACGCTCGGGCTCGGGCGCCGTGGGAACAAGGGGGAAACGGGCCATTAGGCAGCCTCAATACGATGCAGGATGTCCTCAACGACCTCATCGATTGTAAACTCGTCCATATCAAACCACACGATACGGTCATCGCGCTTAAACCACGAAAGCTGACGTTTGGCATAGCGACGCGAACGCATCTTGATGAGTTCGCGAGCCTCATCCATAGAAATCACGCCATTGAAAGCATCAATGATCTCTTTATAGCCAATTGCCTGCATCGAAGTCAGGGCATCTCCCAGCCCCTGGTCCATAAGACCGCGAACCTCATCGACAAGACCCTGCTCAAACATCATATCGACACGCAGGTTAATGCGCTCGTAGAGCACCTCGCGATTACGCGTCAGACCAAACCATAGGGCATGATAATGCTCGCGCGGAACACTAAACTGACTTTTTTGCTGTGCATAGGAAATACCATCATCATGCATCTCGAGCGCACGAATCACACGGCGCACATTATGGGGATGAATAACAGCAGCCGATTCTGGGTCGCGCTCGGCAAGCAGGGCATGCAGCTCTTCCTCGCCAATACGCTCGGCAAGCTCCTGATAGCCCATACGACGATCGTCCTCAAGTTCACCCGAAGGAAAGTCCATTTCATCGAGGGCGGCCTTGAGATACAGCCCCGTACCTCCGCAAAAAACCGGCAGACAACCCGAACCAAGGAGACGTTCAACATGCGCGCGAGCGTCAGCCTGATAAAGCGCCGCAGAATACGCCACACCCGGCTCTACAATGTCGACGAGACGCAGCGGCGCCGTACACTCATCGGGCGCCATCTTTGCGGTACCGATGTCCATGCCGCGATAGATTTGCATCGCATCGCACGACAGCACTTCGGACGAAAGACGAGCTGCCAAACGGTCGGCAACATCACTCTTACCAACCGCCGTCGGACCGACGATCGCAACGGCGGAAAGACCTGCCCCGGAAGAAACCATTAGCGCGGCTCGCCCACAACGGAGCCGGACAAATACCAGGTCTTGGCAACGTCAACGTCAACATCAACGATCTTGCCAACAAGCTGATCGATGCTGTAACCCTCGGGGATAGGCGCATGCACGGTCTGATTCTTGGGACTCTTGCCCAGCAGGACCGCGTCGTTCTTTTTACTCGTTCCCTCAATGAGCGCCGGAACCACAGTATGAAGTTCACCCTGGTTATACTCATGTGCCGTGGTCTCGATAACCTTAACCAGGCGGTTGAAACGCCCGAGAATAACCTCATGCGGAGTAGGATCGTCAATCTCTGCGGCCGGGGTACCGGCGCGCTTGGAATAGATGAAGGTATAGGCCTGGGCATAGCGGACCGTCTCGGCAAGTGAAAGCGTCTGCTCAAAGTCTTCTTCAGTCTCGCCCGGGAAGCCAACGATAATGTCAGTCGAGAGCGCGATATCGGGCATGCGGTTGCGAATGCGATCGACCAGGCCCAGATAGTCCTCGCGTGTATAACGGCGATTCATCTCTTTGAGGATCCGCGTCGAACCTGACTGGACGGCCAGGTGCAGCTGCGGCATAACAGCAGGCGTCTCGGCCATGGCGTCGATGGTCTCGGGCAGCAGATCCTTGGGATGCGAAGACGTAAAGAAGATGCGCTCCACACCCGTATCGCCCACGGCACGCAGCAAATCGGCAAAACGCGGCTTGCCAAACAGATCGCGACCATATGAGTTAACGTTTTGGCCCAGCAGCGTAATCTCACGCACGCCCTGGCGCACCAAACCGGTCACCTCGTCGACAATCTCCTCGAAGGGGCGGCTCTTTTCGCGACCGCGCACGTACGGCACGATGCAATAGGTGCAGAAATTATTGCAGCCCGTCATGATGGGCACCCAGGCGTGATACTGGGTCTCGCGATGCCACGGCATGCTCATGGCATCCGTATCCTCATGCTCATTGGTGCGGATATGACGCTTGCCGTCAAGGAACGCCTCGGCAATGAGCTCGGCCACATGTGCGATAGAATGCGTGCCAAAGATGACATTGACGTTATCGACGTTGATGAGCAGGCCCTCGCCATCACGCTGCGCAATGCAGCCGCCCACGGCAACCACACGCTTGCCCGAAGGCGAAGGCGGCAGGCTTTTGCAGGAATTGCACTGACCGTACAGGCGAGTATCGGCGGCCTCACGCACACAGCATGTCATGAAGACAACGATATCGGCATGCGCGGGATCGAGCGCCATGAGACAGCCATACGAATCAAGCAGACCGCTCACGCGCTCGGAATCGTGCTGATTCATCTGGCAGCCAAAGGTGCGGATAAAGTAGGTTTTACCGGCAAGAATATCGCGTACGGAACGCTGGTCCATGTGCATAAGTCCTAACGATGGAAGGGAGGCGAATCGAGGCAAGCAGAAGCTATGCCACAGGCTTAACATCATCCATGACGACGTTATCCATAGCGGCTCGATTGATCTGGTGAACGTAGATAGAAAGGCGGATAGCCGTGCGCGACTCCCCGTTAATGAGGATGTCGGAGAACACGGGCGCACAGGAAATATCAAAACCGGTTGGAATCAAAAAACCGCGCGCGATAGCAACGGCCTTAATGGCCTGGTTGACAGCACCGGCACCGACACACTGGATGTTGACGGGTACACCATCCTTGACCATGCCGGCGATGGCGCCGGCAACGGACGCGGGCGATGATTTGCTTGATACCTTCAGGCAATCCATGAAGAAACTCCTGCGTTTAAAAGTACGTTTTAACTGCAATAACTGTATCGTACCGAGTGGACTCGGTAAAGGCACTATTCCTCTTTGGCAAGATCGAAGGTCACAGTGATTCGATCACGCGAAACGCGAATCTTTGGGTCGCCGCAAAGGTTGAGATAGTACCGAGCGGCAAGGTCATTAAAGTCGCGCTCCACAGCACGCGAAAACTGTGCCATGTCATCCTTGGCAATACGAAGCCCGCGACGATCCTTCGCGAGATCGACAGGAGCCGGCGCATGCGAGGACGAATCACGCTCGCGCAGCAGACGCGCGGTCACACCGCGAACGGGCTTAATCTGCCCTGCCAAAATGCGATGTGCCGTGCGCTCGGACATCTCAAGACCCAAACCCGAGCAGATACGAATAAAGTCCTCGGCATCAGAGGCAAGGCCTAAACGATCGACAACCGGAAGCTCGCTCTCGTCATCAATAAACAGGAGACGAGACGTATCGAGCCGACTTGACGCCTGAGCATAAAGGGTCGCGGCAATCTCAGACGGAGAACCAAGATAGACATCGCAACCACGCAGCTCCTCGAGCGCAAACTCACAGGCAGCGCGAATAATATTATGCGGGCCGCGAGCACAGACATAACGTCCGTCCTCATCCTTGACGGCCTGGGGCCAGCTGGACTGATCGGCACGCTCACTGAGGCGGTCGGCTGCAACGCTCACCTTAAAGGCTGAACCAAGATCGACGCCGGACGTGACCACACGGGCCTCGTCGGTGTTCTGCTTGATCGAAAACAATGCCATGCCACGACCGTGAACGCCCCAACGGTCCATCTTCATGCTCTCGAGCTTGGAGGTAACGCGGGCATCGAAGATTCGCTCTTGCATATCCTGCGGAACGCCCGAACCGTTATCCAGAAAGACAAGCGTGCGGACGCCATCTTCCTTGGTCGTGGCGAGATAGACCTTGTCGGCGCCGGCATCGCGAGCATTACGGAGCATTTCGATGACGATATCCTCGACATGCTGAATGTCGTGTTTTGCCTGGCGCCGCTCGGCCTCCGAAACGCGGAGGCGGACATACCCCTCGCCAAGGTTCTCCTCGACGCGAAGGTTGCCCTCCCCCGACATCGACGCGATAAATGAGATGAGCTCGTTCGCGTCGCTCATGTTATTTAGCGATATCGACAGCGCGGCTCTCGCGAATCACGACGACGCGCACCTGACCGGGATACTCCATCTCTTCCTCGATCTGATGGGCGATATCGTGAGCCAGGACCGTGGACTGGGCATCGGAGATCTTGTCCGGCTGAACCATGACGTGGACCTCGCGACCAGCCTGCATGGCATAGGTACGCTCGACGCCGTCATGGGAGTTGGCAATCTCCTCGAGCTTCTCAAGACGCTTGATGTAGTTCTCGGCAGACTCGCGACGGGCACCGGGGCGAGAGGCAGAGACAGCATCGGCGGCCTGTACCAGGACATCGAGCACCGTGTTGGGGTCGACATCGGCATGGTGAGCCTCGATAGCATGGACGATAACGGGCTTCTCGCCATAACGGCGGGCAAGCTCGGCGCCGATGACGGCATGCGGGCCCTCGACGTCATGGTCGATTGCCTTGCCCAGGTCGTGCAGCAGGCCGGCGCGCTTGGCGGTCACAACGTCCAGGCCAAGCTCGGAAGCCATCACGCCGCACAGGTCAGAGACCTCGAGGGAGTGCTGAAGCACGTTCTGACCAAACGAAGTACGGTAGCGCAGGGCACCAAGGGTCTTGACGATCTCGGGGTGCAGGTCGTGAATGCCGGTATCGAAGGCAGCCTGCTCGCCAGCCTCGCGCACGCGTTGCTGAACCAGGTCGGCAGCCTTGTGATACATCTCCTCGATGCGGGCGGGGTGAATACGGCCGTCGGCGATGAGGTTCTCGAGGGCAACACGGGCGGTCTCACGACGGACCGGGTCGAAGCTCGAAAGAACGACGGTCTCGGGCGTGTCGTCGATCACGAGGTTGACGCCGGAAACCTGCTCGAAGGTCCGGATGTTGCGACCCTCGCGACCGATGATACGGCCCTTGAGGTCATCAGAGGGAATGTGCACGGAGGTAACGGTGACCTCGGCAGTGTGGTCGGCGGCACAGCGCTGAATCGCCAAGGACAGAATCTCCTGGGCGGTCTTGTGGCACTCGGCGCGAACCTGCTGCTCGGACTCGCGAATGATCGTGGCGGCCTCGTGGGTGACCTCGCCGCGAACCTTATCGAGAAGCTCCTTGTGGGCGTCCTCGCGGGTCAGGTCGGCGATGCGCTCGAGCTCGGAGGTCTGCTTCGCGCAAAGCTCCTCGAGCTCGCGGGAGCGCTTCTCGACCTGACCGGCCTGGCTGGACAGCTGATGCTCGCGCTTGTCGAGAGCATCATTGCGGCGATCGAGGGATTCCTCGCGCTGCATCACGCGGTTCTCGAGCGTACGAATCTCGCTCTTACGCTGCTTGTCCTCGGCCTCGGCGGCCTGCTTGTTCTTGATGATCTCCTCTTTAGCCTCGAGCAGAGCCTCTTTTTTGAGGGTCTCAGCCTGACGCTTAGCATCACCGATCAGGGACTCAGCCTGTGCGTGTGCCGACTGAATCTTTTCGTCGGCCTCGTGAAGACTACCCTGCTTGGCGGTGCGCATGTAGGCAATGGCGGCGACGGCACCCAAAACGATGCCAACGAGCGCTGCAATGATAGGCATGCTCACTCCTTTTTATGGATTCGTTACACAACAAAGCGAACCGTCCTTACGAACGGCTCGCGACATTTGAGTAATATGGGCGCAGCTTATGCGGGTCGGATACAGATAAACATATAAACAAACTCATCACAGATGAGCACATATCACAAAGCAAATGACAGTGTTTATCGTACGTTGAACCACAACAACTGTCAAATAAATGGCCCCAGTACGGCGGCTAAAACGCGGTGAACGGCAGGACCACAAAACGCATACGCCTAAAGCGCACATTCCTCGCATTCGGCATCGAGACGTGCCTTAACGGCATCGGCGGCGATGTGATACGAGAAGCCCTTACCCATCAAAAACCGAACCAGTTTTTCGAATCCGCGCGTCTCTGGAACACGCCGCTTGGCGAGCAGGGCTGACGCACGCGCCAAATCGTCTTCGACGGCAAAATAATCCTCGGGATAACCGGGAATGTCATCGAGCACGACATGACGGCGCTTGAGCTCGGTCTCGATTTTGCGCTGTCCCCAACCGCGCCGCTTGCGCTCCTCGATAAAGTACGAGCAAAAGCGGTTCTCGTCTAAAAAGTGATACTCGGTGGCGCGCTCGACGGCGAAATCGATCGCGGGCTGGTGAAAGCCGTAGCGAGCCAGCTTGTCACGGACCTCACCCGTCGCATGGTCGCGGCGCGATAACATCTCGGTCACCATGGTAAGCGCACATTTACGCTCGATGAGCTGTACCGCCTCACGAAAGTTATCCCAATCGCAGGGCAGGTCGGGGCGATTTTTGACATACAGGCGCGCAACCCGCACGGGAATCCAAATGGACCGCTCAAAACCGCCCTCAAGCTCACAATCGATATGTGCGCAAGGCTTTTTGGACGCATACCCGCTCGAGAACGAGGAGGCCGCCTTCTTATCGGGAAAGACGACCGTGGCCTCGGTCACCGTATACGACATGAGCGTAACCGCTACTCGTCGTCATCATCGAGCATGGCGGAACCATCGATGGCGTAAAGCTCGTCAAACTCCTCAGGCGCAGGCTGATCGGTCAGCTCGACCTCGGACGGAGCATCGTCATCAAACTCAAGTCCGCAGGCAAGGCGGACCTTATGCTCAATCTCGTCAGCGCAATCGGGGTGTTCGCGCAGGAACGCCTTGGCGGCCTCGCGACCGTTGCCGAGCTTGTCCTCGCCATAGGCAAACCAGGAGCCCATCTTCTTGCAGATGCCGCACTCGACAGCCATGTCCAGAATCGAGCCCTCCTTAGAGATGCCCGTACCGTACATGATGTCGAACTCAGCAGAACGGAACGGAGCTGCCACCTTGTTCTTAACGACCTTGGCGCGCACGCGGTTACCGATAACCTCGTCCTTAAGCTTTATGCTGTCGATACGGCGAATGTCGATACGCACCGAAGAAAAGAACTTAAGGGCGCGGCCGCCCGTCGTAGTCTCGGGGTTGCCGAACATGACGCCGATCTTCTCACGCAGCTGGTTAATGAAAATGCACGTCGTGTTGGACTTGGACAGCGAGCCGGCGAGCTTGCGGAGCGCCTGGCTCATCAGGCGAGCCTGAAGACCGACCGTAGTATCGCCGATTTCTCCCTCGATCTCGGCACGCGGGGTCAGCGCGGCGACGGAGTCGACGACGATGGCATCGATGGCGCCGGAACGCACGAGCATGTCAACAATCTCGAGCGCCTGCTCGCCCGTATCGGGCTGGGAAATGAGCACCTCGTCGATATCCACGCCGATGCGCGCGGCATACGTGGGATCAAGCGCGTGCTCGGCATCGATAAATGCCACAACGCCACCCATTGCCTGGGCCTCGGCCAGGATCTCGAGCGAAAGCGTCGTCTTACCGGAGGACTCAGGACCGTAAATCTCGACGATACGGCCGCGCGGCACGCCGCCGATACCCAGCGCGGCATCGAGGGCCAGGGCGCCCGTGGGAATGGCCTCGACCTCGAGCTCGGGACCACCGTCGCCGTACCTCATGATGGAACCCTGGCCGAATTTCTTCTCGATCTCGGCCTTGGTGGTGGCGATCATCTCATCGCGCTCTTTACCCGTCGTGCGAGCATGAACGGTACGTACGGGACCTGAATTCTTGGCCATGAATAGCCCTCCTCTTAACAACCTGCATCGATAATAAACGAACGGCTGTTCGTGGTCAACCGTTCAGGCCAATCATATGCAGGCGGTCTTTCCAAAACCCAACCAAACGCCGACCAAACACTGACCAAATGCTTGACCGCAGGCGAACCAAAAAAATCATGGCGAGGAAAAATACGACAACTACCTGCACAAAGATAAAATTCGCCGGAGGTCCCTATCTCCACAATTAAGGGGCCCGGAGGCCCCTTAAAACACGTCTATTCCATAGAATCGAGCACGCAGACAATGCGACCCAGTGCCTCCGCGACCGCATGGGCACGAACACACGAACGATCGCCCTCATAGCGACAACGAATGGAGTCCACGACCGGCACGCCCCCATCGGCGGAACGATGCGCCCAGCCAATATAGAAAGTGCCCGCCGGATCGTCCTCAGTGCCACCGCCGGGGCCGGCATAACCCGTTGCGCTCACTGCAATAACGCTCTGGTACAGCTCCAGCGAACCCGACGCCATCTCGCGCGCGGTCTGATGCGACACAGCGGTATAGCGGTCGAGCGTCTCCTGCTCAACACCCAGCACGCGATGCTTAATCTCATCGCAGTAGGTCACCGCACCGCCACGCAGCACCGCCGAGGCGCCTGGGATATCGGCAATCGTCGAGGCGATCATACCCGCCGTCAGAGACTCAGCCGTCGAAACCGTCACGCCCCGAGCGCTCGCGCGCTCGACGATATCGCGCGCCAGCTCCTCGTTATGTGCGAAAATCTGCTCAAAAGAGTCCGTCATACCCACCAGGACCTAGACCGAAAAGACGATCTTGCGGCAGTTCCAGAAGTACTGGGCGCCCGAGATAACGGTCAAGACAACGGCAACGGCATACAGGAAGCGCGACACCGAGTAGATGCCGAGCGTCAGCGCCACCGGGCCAAGGTGCAAGCCGGCCATAGCAAAAACGCACAGGTAACCGCAGATGGAGACCATCGTGGTTGCCGTCTTGTACTTGCCGAGCTTATCGGCCGCAACGACCACACCGGCCGCACTCGCGACCATGCGAAGGGCGCTCACCAGAAGCTCACGGAACAGGATAATGAACACGGACCACACGGTCACCGCACCAAAATCCAAGAACAGCAGCAGGGCCGAGAACACGAGCAGCTTATCGGCGATGGGGTCCAAGAATTTACCGAAGTCGGTGATCTCGTTGCGCGAACGCGCCAGATAACCGTCGACCTTATCGGTGCACGACAGGATCACATACAGAATGAAGGCAGCGGCGGCGAGCGGGCCGTCGAAGGTGCTCCAATCCGTACCGGCAACACTCGTGTGAGAAAGCGCCGACACGATCATGAACACCGGGATAAAGACGATGCGAACGCACGTCACGATGTTGGCGGGCGTCCAAACACTCGTCAGTTCCTTATTGCTCTCGTTTGCCACGATGCTCTCCTACTCCACAACATGACCGATAAGCTCATAGCAGAAGCTATCGGTAAACTCGACCGTCAGAATATCGCCCACGGACGCCTCGCTGGCGTCCAAGTGCACCGCGCCATCGGAATCGGGCGCCTGGAACCAGGCATGGCCGATCAGCTCGGCGCCGTCCTCGGTTTCTTCGATACCGTCGACGATCACCTGGGCGCGCTCGCCCACATGCGCGGCGGTGGCGGCAAACCCGAGCGATTCGGCCAGGTCCATGGCCTCCTGGGCGCGCTCGAGCTTGACCTCCTCATCGACCTGACCCTCCATCTTGGCGGCCAGGCTGCCCTCCTCACGCGAGTAGGCAAAGACACTCGTGTAGTCGAAGCCGACGGTGTCCATAAAGTCGATGAGGTCGCGGAACTCGTCGTCGGTCTCGGTCGGGAAGCCGACCATAGCCGTGGAACGGATCACGATGCCGGGGATACGCTCACGCAGATCGCGGAACAGGTCCTCGAGCTCCTGGCGCGAACCGGAACGGCGCATAGCCTTGAGGATGCGCGCGTCGCAGTGCTGCACGGGGATATCGATATAGGGCAGCACCTTGGGCGTATCGCGAATCGTATCGATAAGCTCATCGGTCATGCCCTCGGGCTGCAGATAGAGCACGCGGACCCAGACGTTGTGCGGGCGCACGGCCTCGGCGACGGCACGCAGCAGCTGCGCCAGATTGCGCGGCGAGCCCTCGGCGACATCCTCGTCAGTAAAGTCGGTGCCCCAAATACCCGTGTCCTGGCCGATCAGCACGATCTCCCGCACACCGCCGGCAACCAGGTCGCGCACCTCGGAGATAATGCTCTCGGCATTGCGTGAATGATAGCGACCGCGAATGTAGGGGATCATGCAGAAGCTGCAAAAACGATTGCAGCCATCGGAAATCTTGACGTAGGCAACGGCACCCTCAACGGTACGCTTGACCTGAGGGATATAGGCCGCGATTTCACGCTCGACACCCAGCACGCCATCGATGACCGCCACGATGCCGTCCTCCTCGTCGGCCTTCACAAAGGCAGCGACCTCGGGCAGCTCGTCAGGCAGGTCATCGCCATAGCGCGACGGCACACAGCCGCACATGACGATGGGGCAAGAACGAACGCCGTCCTGAACCTCGTTGGCGAGCTCGAGCGTGGTCTCGATGCTCTCGGACGTTGCGGAGGCGAGGAACGAGCATGTATTGACGATGGCGATATCGGCATCCTGCGGGTCGAAAGCCTCCTCGTAGCCCGCAGCGGTCAAAAGAGAACGCATGCGGTCGGTATCGACCTCGTTCTTGGCGCACCCGAGGGTGATGTAGAGCACGGAGCCCAACGGTGTATCCATGTTGGAGAGCGGTCCTTTCGAATGATATTAGCGGTAGTTGGTGAACTGCAGCGGCTGGCCGTAGTCCTGGTCGCGCAGGAACTGGATCACGGACTGCAACGCGTCCTTCGAAGCAGAGGAAACACGCAGTTTGTCGGCCTCGATGGTCACCTTGACCTTGAGCTTTTGGTCCTTGATGTCCTTGTTGATCTTCTTGGCGGTCGCTTGGTCGATACCCTCGACGATATGGCCGAGCACGCGCACGGTGCCGCCCGATGCCGCCTGCGGAGCATCCCACGAGACGGCCTTGAGGTCGATGCCGCGCTTGATGAGCTTGGAGCTCAGCACGTCGACAATCTGCTTGGAGACAAAGTCGGCCGGGGCGTTGATCGTAAAGAGCTTGTCGCCCTTCGAAAGCTCGATCGTGGCGCCGGAATCCTTAAGGTCATAGCGCTGGGAAATCTCGCGCGTGGTCTGTTGAAAGGCATTATCGACCTCTTGCATGTTGACCTCGGACACGACGTCGAAGCTGGAATCTTTAGCCATGATGTTTCCTTTCGCGTACGAGCGGCCTAGTAGCTATCGTACGAATTGTCGGTAGAATCGGTGGGTGTCTGACCGTCAGTTGCGGTATCGGCGCCATCCGTGGACTGGGCATCGGTGCCGTCGGTGGTGTCGGTACCATCGGTGGTGTCGGTACCATCAGAACTTTCACCATTCTCGGAATCAGTCGTCTCCTTCTTGGGAACGGTGATCGTCACACGCGCCACGCCGGAGGTCTTGGTATCGTAACGGACCTTTTCACCGTTCTTGGTAACGGTGACATCGGAAGGCTTGGACGTGGTGATCTCGATCGAGGACTCGGGCGTGTACTCCTGCTCAAAGGGACCAGTCGCCTGGGCGCCATAGACCGACTTGCCGTCGACCTTGACCTCAATCCACGCGGTCTTTCCCTTGGCAACCGAGACCTTGACCTTCGTTACCTCGTTCTCTTCCTTTTTAGCCGTCGTCTTGGTGGCGTCCGAATCGGTCGACTCATCCGTCGCCTCATCGGTGTCTTCGTCCTCGTCGACCGTTTCGGTCTTCTTGGAAGACTTCTTAGTCGTTGTCTTGGTGGCAGCGGGCGGCTCGGGCGTGGTCTCGGGCGCCGAAGATGCGCAGCCGCGCAGAAGCACCACGATGAGCACAATCAACAGCAGCGCAACGGCGCCGATGCCGGTGTAGACGATACGCGGATCGAGCCCGGTGTTTTGAGGAGTGCGTGATCCGCCGCGTCCACGACTGGAACTGCTGCGGCCGCCTCCCTGAGGCATACGACCACGATTGCTATCGGAACAGCCGCGATAGCCACCCTGGCCCCGAAGGCTGCGCTGACCCGAGCGGGGCGCAAGTTCACCGCGGCCTTGATAGCCACGCTGGCCCGAACGCGGAGCCGAAGAGCGCTGGCCATACGGCTGTGATTGAGAGCGAAGACGCGGCGTCACCTGCGTGGTATCGGCATCCGCATAGCCACCGCGAGAGCGTCCCGTAGAGGCACCACGGTAACCGCGATCGGAATAGCCGCCGTCGCCGTAGCCGGCACGAGGGTCACGCGCCACGCCTCGGGCGGCGGGAAGTGCACGGTCCTCGGGCATCGGCGTACTGCGGAACCGGTCACGCTGTGAGCGAATCTCCTCGCCCGAACCCGTCTCGGTAATATAACCGGCCTGCTGAGGACGCTGTCCATAGCGGGTCGAACGACCGCCCTGAACCATCAGGAAGCGCCCGTTTTCGACCGAGGAACGCGAATTGACGTAGCCGGCGGCGTCCTGAAAACGACCGCCCTGCTGCGACGTCTCGCGTTCGTATGCCATCAGATCGTCAAAGTAGGCATTGACGACCTCGCGCGGATTGAGGCCCAAAAAGCGAGCATAGCTCGAAATCATGCCCTGCGCATAGCCGCGCGGCGGCATCGAAGCAAAGTTACCGGTCTCGAAAAACTCGATGATCTGCGGCCTGATTTTGATGGTGTTGGCGACTTGCTGAATGGAAAGGCCCATTCGGCGACGCTGCTCAAGCAGCATGTCACCAAAGCGTGCAGCCATCAGAATCCTCCAAACTCACGATCTTCACGTGCCATCTCGGCATCGACAGACTCCAGCGCGGCAAGCCCCTCCTCGTCCAACAGGACCTCGCGCGGCTTGGAACCGTCGGGCGGGCCGACGACACCCTTTTCTTCCAGCATATCCATAATACGCCCGGCACGCGCATAGCCAACCTTCAGACGACGTTGCAGGCCAGATGTGGAGCCAAGCTGCGATTCCACCACAATATGGGCGGCTTCCCAAATGAGCGGATCATCGTCTTGCGGCTCGGCGACTCCGGTACGGACAATGCCGCCGCCACCCGCCATGGACATGGAAGCGGGCGCCACGGCAGACAGGATCTCCTCGTGGTAGTCGGGCTCGCTCTGCGACTTGACAAACTCGACAATCTCGTTGATTTCGTCGTCCGAGACAAAGCAGCCCTGGATACGGCGAGGCTTGCCCCAGTCGACCTTGGAGAACAGCATGTCGCCCAAACCGGTAAGCTTTTCGGCACCCATCTGGTCGATAATGACGCGCGAGTCGATGCCCGTGGCGACGTTAAAGGCGATGCGGTTGGTGATGTTGGCCTTGATGAGGCCCGTCACCACGTTGGAGCTGGGGCGCTGCGTAGCCACGATAAGGTGAATACCGGCGGCACGGCCCAGCTGGGCGATACGAACGATCGAGGCCTCGACATCCTTACCGGCAACCATCATCAGATCCGAGAGCTCGTCGATGATGATGACCAGGTAGGGCATCTTTTGCGGCGGGTTATCGTAATGCTCAAACTCGCCGGCGGCCTGCTTTTCGTTGTAGGTCGAGATCTTACGCACGTTAAGGCGCTCGAAGACCTTCAGGCGACGCTCCATCTCGGACACGGCCCATTGCAGAGCGCTCGCGGCCTGCTTGGGTTCGGTAACGACCGGTACATAAAGATGCGGCAGGCCGTTATAGCCCGCAAGCTCGACGCGCTTGGGGTCGACCATGATCAAGCGAACGTCCTCGGGAAGCGCGCGCATGAGCAGGGTCGTGATGATGGAGTTGATCATCACCGACTTACCGGAACCAGTGGTACCGGCGATCAGCAGGTGGGGCATCTTGGCAAGGTCGGCGACGACCGGCGTGCCCTCGGCATCGCGCCCGATTGCGAGCTCGAGCGGACCGCCCTTCACATAGGGCAGCACGTCGCCCAGGTTGACGTTCTGGCGCTTGCGATTGGGGATCTCGATGCCCACGAGCGAGGTGCCGGGGATCGGGGCAAAGATACGCACCGACTGGGCAGCGAGCGAAAGCGCGATATCGTCCTCGAGGCTCGAGATCTTGCTCACGCGCTCGCCCTCGCCAGGTTGCAGCTTAAAGGTCGTCACCGTGGGGCCGGCGATCCAGCCGACCACGCGGGCACTGCGGCCAAACTCAAGCAACGTGGACTGAAGCGACTCGGCAGTCTGTTCCAGCTCCTTGTCAGAAGACGCGGAGGACGCCGACTGCGGGTTGGCATGCAGGATTTCGAGTGGCGGAAGCTTAAGGCCATCCTCTTCTTCGCCCTCGTTATCTGCGGCGCCGCCGTCCGCTCCCCCATCCCTAGCCGCAGCCGATCCGACAGCACTCGAGGCAGGCGCATCGGCAACCTTGGGATGCTTCAAGAAGTCGGGAATCTGAGGTGCTGCCGAGACAGGATTCACGGCAAACGGCGGCTCGGACTCGTCAATCTTATCGGGGTCGTCTTCCATCGAAAGCTGGCCGGTTACCTGTTCGCGCTTGGCATGGCGACTCGGCAGCAAAGTTGTCTTTGCGGTCTCAATCGGCGCCTCGTCGTCCTCGTCATCGCCCTCAGTGAGCTCAATCTCGCTATCGGACCAAGACGGGTCGGGCTCACTCGTATTGAGCTTAGGCGCAGCCTTGCCCTTCTTGGCATGGCGGCGCGGCAGCAGCGTCGTCTTAGCGCGCTCGGCCTCCACGGCATCGGATACGTCGACAAACGGATCCTCGTCCTCGTCGTCATTGTCCAAAACCGGGTCCACATCGTTGCCCATGACCGTGGTCACTGCAGCATCGGAGCCCTTTTGACGAAGAATGCTCAGGTGCGGACGGGCAACGCCGGGCACCGACAGGGCTTCGTCGTCACCCCACGGACTCGCGTTAACATCGGCACGACGGCGCTCGGCAAAATCGGCCGCACGGTCGCGAGCAGAGCGCAGCACGCCGCCAACCGAAAAGCCGATGATGACCAAGCCCACGACGACAAGGCCCAACAGGACTACCATCGCGATAGGCTTACCCAGGGCATTCTGCAGCGCACTCGCAATAAACGCACCGATGTAGCCACCCGAGGCGGACAAATTTTGCGGCGTGAACATAAGGTCACACGAGACACTCGTACCCGGCACCATCAGCGAAAGAATGGAAACGACGGCGATAAAGACCACGGCGCCGCCCGCAACAGAGCGCACGTTGAGCGGCGAGTCCTCGCCTAAAAAGAGTGTGGCGGCAAACAGCAAAATGACGATCGGCAGCACGTAGGCGCCCAGACCAAAGCCCAGGTGGTAGAAACCAGCAACCGCAGCCGTAACGGGTGCGGTCGCCGGCGAAATCACGGCAATGAAGGACGCAATCGCCAAAACGGCGATGACCACGCCGGCGATATCGCGGTTGGCCGAGGGCTCGACCAAGGGCTCAAAATCGTCAAAGTCGGCCTCGTGGCCCTTATTGGCACGCAGATGGGAACCGGCACCCTTAGCAGATGCCGGTTGGTTATTGGCCTTATTGCCTTTGGCGTTTTGTGCAGATCCGCGCGCCAAACTAAACCTCCATGACGACCGGGATGATCATCGGACGGGTGCGCGTACGGCTCCAAATAAAGTTGGAGAGCGAATCGCGCACGGCCTTGCGAATGGCATCGGACCCGCTGCTCGTAAAGCTAAACTTGCCCTTCTCGATCGTCTTCATAATGGATGCGGAGGCATCCTCGGAGAACTGGTCGTCGATGGCAAACGAGACACCGCGGCCCGAGAACTCGATGGCCTCGATCTTCTTGTGCTTGAGCGAGACGATGGCAACGGCCGTGACCATACCGTCGTTGGCGAGCTTTTGGCGATCGCGCAAGACAATGGGGTCGGTATCGCCGATACGCAGGCCGTCGACGTAGACGACGCCGGACTCGACGGGTGTACCGCGCTTGACGATACCACCGCGCATCTCGAGCGTGTCGCCGTTATCGAGGATAAAGATATGATCGTCCTTGATGCCCATCTTGCGGGCGAGCTGGGCATGAGCGCGCAGATGCACGGCCTCACCGTGAACCGGCATAAAGTACGTGGGTTTGGCCATGGCCATCAGGAGCTTGAGCTCCTCCTGGCTACCGTGACCGGAGACGTGGACGAGAGCGCGGTTCTTATCCCACACGTCGCAGCCGAGCTTGGCCAGGCTGTTGACGACCTGCTGGACGGCCTTCTCGTTGCCGGGAACGGGAGTTGCTGAGAGGATGACGGTATCGCCCTCGTGGATGGAGAGCGTCTTGTGCTCGCCATTGGCCATGCGGGACAGGGCCGACAGCGGCTCGCCCTGCGAACCGGTGCACATGACGACGATCTTGTCGTCGGGCAGGTTATCGATATCGAAGGCATCGATGATATCGGCATCGTCGATGTTGAGGTAGCCCAGCTCGCGCGCGACGCGGGTGTTGGTGAGCATGGAGCGACCGGTCACAACGACCTTACGGCCGCACTTACGGGCGGAATCGCAGATCTGCTGCAGGCGATGAATGTGGCTCGAGAACGACGCGACGAACACGCGACCCGGGGCGTTCTTGATGGCGTGCAGCAGATTGGGACCAACCTCGGCCTCGGACTTGGTAAAGCCAGGAACCGTGGCGTTGGTGGAGTCGGAAAGCAGCAGGTCGATGCCCTGCTTGGCAAAGCGGCTGATAGCGGCATAGTCGGGCGTGACACCATCGATGGGCGTCTGGTCGAGCTTAAAGTCGCCGGTGTGCATAACGGTGCCCTGGTTGGTGCGGATGAACACGCCCAGAGCGCCGGGGATGGAGTGCGTCATCGAGAAGAAGTCGAGCGAGATGCCACCGAGGTTGACATGGCTGCCGCCCTTGACCTCGCGGAACTTGGGTGCGCGGATGCGGAACTCAGAAAGCTTGCCCTCGATAAAGCCAAGCGTCAGCTTGCTCGAGAAGATGGGCACCTTGTTGTTGAGGTCCTGCAGCAGGTACGGAAGCGAACCGGTGTGGTCCTCGTGGCCGTGGGTGACGACGATACCGCGGAGCTTCTCCTCGTTTTCAAGAACATAGGTGTAGTCGGGAAGCACCAGGTCGATACCAGGCTGGGAGTCATCCGGGAACATGAGACCGGCGTCGACGAGCACCATGTCGTCGCCGCACTCGAAGACCGTCATGTTCTTACCGATGCCGTCAAGGCCGCCGAGCGGGATGATCTTCAAGGGAGATGATTTTTTAGCTGCCATAGGTGAGTGTTGTTTCCTTTCTTCGAAACGGGTCTGGAACAACCGACGGGGCGCTTCTGGCAAACCGACCGCCGGGCACATACAACAATGCATCGTAGAGTCGATGCAATAACCACAGTATGATACCCATTTGCACAACAACAGACCACCCATGCATCAAAGCCCCATCTGAACTGGTCTATCCCGACGGTTTCCCGTGGGGCGGGCACTGATGAAGTTTCCTGCTCTACAGTCCTGCTCACGACGGAGGCCACATTAAGTGGCCTCCTGTTCGTGCGGAACTCGCGATAAGCTACATCAGTGCCCGCCCCACGGAAAACCTGCCAATAAGGGATAGGTTTGTTTTAGTAGGTTTTATCTGCGGGAATGCCGAGGCTATGATCCAATTGCCTCGTTGTAGGCATTCAGCTGGCCTTGCCAGAGCTTGCGATCGTTGTCGGTAATCTCTCGAATGATATGAGCTGGATTGCCGCCGATGATGACGTGGCTTGGAACGTCTTTAACAACAACTGAACCTGAGGCTATGACCACATCGTCTCCGATTGATACGCCCGGATTGATAATCACCCCGCCGCCCATCCAGACGTTGTTGCCGATTACGACAGGCTTAGCATACTCGAGGTCTAGATTGCGCACATCGGCGTCAATTGGATGCCCAGCAGTAAATATACCTTGATTATCAACTTCATCCGAACACCTCCCACATTCATCCGTACATGTGCGG
>CATYJU010000027.1 GCA_958407995.1 uncultured Collinsella sp. | reverse complement strand
GCTGCGGGAACGGCCTATCCGCTCAATGTGTTCGGCTGAGATCAGAAATCAACCGTTTTCTCAGCGCCCCGCTACTTAAGCGTTGCGTACATCACCGCCTTAATCGTATGCATGCGATTCTCCGCTTCTTGGAAAACACGAGACTTATCGGACTCAAAAACCTCGTCCGTGACTTCCATTTCGGTGACTCCAAACTTCTCAGCAATTTCGGCACCAACAGTAGTATTAGTATCGTGAAAGCTCGGAAGGCAGTGGAGGAAAATTGCCTCGGGCTTTGCCATAGACATCACCTCAGCGGTCACACGATACGGCGACATGAGCTTAATGCGGCTTTCCCACAGCTCTGCGGGCTGACCCATGCCAACCCAAACATCCGTGTAAATTACATCGGCATCACGAGCGCCTTCCTCAATATCCTCTGTAATGGTAATCGTCGATCCATGCTCGGCCGCAATACGACTACATTCTGCAAGGAGTTCAGGATCATAGGATGTAGCCCCCTCCGAATTTCCCCCGATTGGGCCGCAAGAACAGTAGTTAATGCCGAGCTTAGCGCAAATGACCATGAGCGAATCGGCGACGTTTCCGGCCGCCTTACCAAAAAATGTAAGTTTCCTGCCCTTAATCTCTCCAAACTCTTCACGCATGGTCAGAATATCGGCAAGCACTTGAGTCGGGTGGAATTCAGTAGTCAGCCCATTCCAAACGGGAACCCCAGCTTTTGCAGCAAGCTCCTCAACCTTCGCCTGTTCAAAGCCGCGGTATTCAATTCCGTCATACATGCGGCCAAGGACGCGAGCCGTGTCCTCAATCGACTCCTTTTTGCCCATCTGGGACGAGCCCGGATCCAAATAAGTTACACCCATGCCAAGGTCAAGTGCACCAACTTCGAAGGCGCAGCGAGTACGCGTGGAAGTCTTCTCAAATAGCAAAACAATATTCTTGCCTTCAAGGTATTTATGCGGAACACCGGCACGCTTCATGCTTTTGAAGTTAGCAGAAAGCTCAAGCAGATACTCAATCTCTTCCGTCGTGTAATCAAGCAGCTTCAGAAAACTGCGACCAGCGATATTAACACCCATATTCGCCATCTCCTATCACAGTGGATTTGCAACTAAATATCTTCGCGCCAGAAGGGCATGCTCATGCAGCGCGGGCCGCCACGACCGCGGGACAGTTCCTCGGAGGGAACGACCAAAAGTTCCAAACCGTTCTTGTAGAGCTCATCATTTGTGACAACATTGCGCTCGTAAACACAGACTTTACCAGGAGCAACGGCAAGAGTGTTCGACCCGTCGTTCCACTGCTCGCGAGACGCCTCAACCATATCGCCGGCACCGCACTCAATAAGCTGCACCTTCTCCACGCCAGTAGCCATTTCAAGAATATGCTCAAGCGTGTCATCAATCTCTTGAACAGCGACCATTCCCTCAGAGTCACCACGAGTCAGACGATAAACACGAAGGGTCTCAAAAATACCGGGATAAACTGTAAACTTATCGAAATCCACCATGGTGCAAACGGTGTCAAGATGCATGTAAGCATAGCCGTTGGGGATTTTAATAGCGTAAACGGTATCGATCTCAGAATTCCCAGATCCCCAGAACAAATTCTTTGCAAGCTCCTCAATCGCAGCCGCCTCAGTTCGCTGGCTAATTCCAATAGCCAAGGTATGAGCGTTAATGTTAAGCACATCACCGCCCTCGATATGCCAGGGATTCTTATGGTCGTACCAAATCGGAGTCCCTGCATAATCGGGATGGTATTTGAAAATCGCTTCATAGAAGGGCACTTCACGATCTCGCTGTTTCCAATACATATGGTGAAGCAGAACGCCTTTGCCCACAGAAGCAAGAGGATCGCGAGAGAAATATGAACTCGGAAGAGGCTTCAACACCAAATCATCGGGCTTCGCATCCTCATTATCCATCATGCTAAGCGTAGTCGAGACGCGAGGCAGCTCAAGGTCACGATAACGATACCCCCCCATAGCCTCAAGTACAAACTGATACGAATCTGAAATAGCGTCGAGCTTTTCACGAACAGCCTGCTCAAGCATAGGATTGACAATTCCGCTCTCAGCCATAAATGTATCGGTAAACTCAGCGCGAGCCGAGGGGCATGCATCCAGCGCTTCAGCAACGAGTTTCTCCATATAGAGAACTTCAACACCTTCGCTCCTCAGAAGATCCGCAAAGGCATCATGCTCCTTTTGAGCCACATCAAGATAGAAACAGTCGTGAATCCAGACATCCTCGAACTCTTCTGCCTTTACGTTCACAAGGTCACGACCGGGGCGGTGAAGCACAACTTTCTTGAGCTTACCAATCTCGCTGTGTACATTCAGTCCTTTAGGCATTCCTGTTACTCCATTTCAGCCATGAAACCTACAGGGCAATAAGTCCCGAGATTGCTACGAATACGATATTGATGAGCGACACGACCAAGAAGAATTTCCAAACGGTCTTCCACCACTGGCCAAGCTTGATCTTGCACACGCCCAAACCCGCTACAAGAATGGCGCTAGTAGGACAGATCAAAGACATCGTCGCGCTACCCATGGAGAGAGCCCACACGGCAGCCTCGGGATTAAGGCCCATGAGTTCGGTCAAAGGTCCAAAAATGGGAGCGGTCAGTGCTGCAAGGCCAGATGAGCTGGGAACCAGGATCGCCAGGAGGTTCTCAACCGCATAAAGAAGCGTAGTAAAGAGAACCGCCGGGATGCCGCCCAGACCAGTGGCGAGCGCATTGAGGATGGTATCGATGATCATGCCGTCAGAGGCAATGACAAGGATGCCACGCGCAAGTCCAACGACAATTGCCGAGAAAGCAAAGTCAGCGATACCCGCAACAAATTCCTGAGCGATGACGTCCTGACTAAAGCCCGCAATAACACCAGCCAACAAGCCCATGGCCAAAAAGACCGCAGAAATCTCGTTCATATACCAGCCCTGGGTCACAAGTCCCCAGATGATAAGGCACATTCCAGCGATAAATACCGCAAGCACGCCTTTTTGACGACCCGTAAATTCCGCATCAAGGGCAGATTCATCGGCAGCGAACTCGACTTTCTTGGCGATATCATCCTCAAATGTGATCGATGACTCAGGATTCTTCTTTACCCTTCGTGCATAGAGGACAACCCAAGTAATTGCAACGGCGGTCAAAACAACCCAGGCAATCATACGCAGCCACAGCTGGGGGTTGCCCTGAATACCAAGAATACCTTGCGCAATGAGAACATTAAACGGATTAATCGTTGAGGCGATGTAACCCGTGCGCGCTCCAACGAACACGACCATGAACGCCGTCATCGAGTCGAAGCGCATAGCCATCATAATTGGCATGAAGATCGCAAAGAACGGGAGAGTTTCTTCCGCCATGCCAAAGCTCGTTCCGCCCAATGCAAAGAGAACCATCGCAATAGGAATAATTAGAATGTCTTTGTTCTTAAAGCGGCGAACGACACGACCCATTCCGCTCGTGATAGCGCCCGTTTTAGTAATAACCTGAAACGAACCGCCCACAATCAAGATGAATGCAACGACCTCAATTGCCTCTTGTATACCGCGCGTTGGAGCCTGAAGAACATCGAAGACACCTTGTCTGAGATCTACTTCATCCCCGGTTTCCTCGTCAATATATGTCTTTTCACTCTGCTCATACGTACCTGCGACAGTGACTTCACGACCGTTCACCTCCTGACACTGATAGGACCCAGAGGGAACAATCCACGTGAGAACAGCGAAGATGACCATAAGTGCAAAGATGATCGCATATACGTGCGGGACCTTGAACTGCTTGATGCCTTTCGAACTTTCCGCTGCCATATCTCCTCCTTCATTCCTTTTCCCATCTATCCAGCTGGCACCATAAATGTATGAGGTTGCTCAGCGGTGGTCGGGCAACCATCGCTATCGTGTCGCTTTTCACCTATGAACGGCAGCTAAAGTGACGTTATTAATCAATCTGATATTTTAAATTGATGTTATTTGTCAATTACATACGTCTTTTAACTTTTCCGCAACACAACAAGGAACCTGCCTTAGCCTTATATAAAAACCAGCAGGACAGGAGACAGGCATGCAAGGCATACACATAACAAATGAAATCGGTCATTTAAAAGCCGTACTTGTCCATCGACCAGGAGCTGAAACACAAAACTACCCTGATGCCGACTTCAGCCAAGTTTTCTCCCTGCGAAAATGGAGCGGTCGTTTTGACCTCGACAAAGCAATGTATGAGCACGATTCCATGGTTCAATTGCTTGAGAAGCATGGCGTAGAAACCATTGAAATTAGGGACCTTCTCGAAGACTCACTTGAAACTGAGCCCCAATCACTTAAATATTTTATTGATGACTACCTCCGTTGCAGCGGGGCAACAGGCAGAGAGTTCCTCGAGGCAATAACCCAGCTGTTTGAGAACGCTAAGAACACCCAGGAATTGGTGAATATAGTACTTAACGGCATTCGCTTTGGAGACACTGAGCTATGTTCAAACCAGTCGGAAACACTACGGGCGCTCGTGCACGAGCAATTTGATCCCGCCTCGCTCTTGGTCAATCCCCTCAACACGCTTTTTTTCACTCGTGATCCTGCTGTGGTAGTCGGAGACGGCATCATCCTAAATCATATGTATTGGCCTGAGCGTGATCGTGAGGTCGCCTTATACCGGCAGATATTCACCCACCACAAGATCATGGGAGAAACTCCAATATGTGATTTGAACAGGAGTAGCTACCATATAGAAGGCGGAGACATTATTGTTATCAGTGCTAAGACAATATTAGTTGGAATCTCTGACCGAACTGAACCCGCCGCCGTCGAGTCACTTGCCAAAGAGCTCCTGACCTCAAATAAATTCCAGACCACCGAGCTAATTGCGATTCGAGTCCCCTCTGACGGGCTGCGTATCCACCTCGATACGTTCATAAGTAGAATTGATCACGACGCGTTCCTCATCGATCGTGAGATATGCAATGCCGTTGATGCATACAGCATTCAACTAAAACGATCCGGAAGGGGCCTTACGATCACTCCTATCGATCGCACGATTCCGGAAATACTCTCTGCAGCCTGTTGCGAACCAATAAAAGTGATTGACTGCGGAGGCGGGAATCAAACCGCCTACGAAAGAGAACGCCGGAACAACGCAACGTCTATCCTTGCGCTCTCGCCAGGAAAACTATGCGTATATGAAGAAAACGTTTGGACCAACGAAGCGCTTGAGAAAGCAGGAATGGAATTATTCCCGCTATCCATTGACGAGCTCACCAAAGGCTATGGTGGCACAAACTGTCTATGCCTCCCTCTGTGGCGAGAGGATCTATAGCCATGGGCTTCGGGGCAAATATTCGTAAACTCCGCACCATGGAGCATCTTGGTCAGGCGCAACTTGCAGAGATGTTGGGGGTATCTAAAGAGACAGTTTGTCGTTGGGAAAAAAGTCGGTATGCCCCCCGTGAGCGCTATATTGAAAAGTTACAAGCGCTCTTCGGTTGCACCCGCGATGAACTTGTTGGCGAGGAAAACGGTTTGGCTGTAAAGCTCGCAAATAAAAGAATCGTCACCGACGAAGACCCTGCTATCCACGAAATGGAGGGCACATTTCCCGTCATCGATATCGAATCGCAAAAGCGCCGCATCACGCACGGCCAACAAAATGCTTGCGCGCCTGTAGACGTAGCCAAACGTCACCCACATAGCGTTTTCGTTAAAATCAAAGGCGACGAAATGTCCCGCATTTACCCTCCCGGCAGCTTGCTACTTGTCGATACCACCGCAAAGCCTTGGAACGGCTGTGCTGTATTGGCGCTCGCAGACGGTAAAACACCGGTAATTAGGCGATTTGCAGAAGGAAACGACATGATTGTGCTGTCGTCCCATTCATATGCAACAGCAAGTCCGGATCTGATGTTTAACAAACGGAGGATTAGAATCATAGGAGTCGTCGTTTGGTATCAAGCGAGCCACGATCACACGCTTAATTAAATCGACTTTCCCAAAAACGACCGTACCGCACAGACAGCTCAAAGTCCCAGCCCAAATGAACTACTTTTTGGCGGCTTTGCGCTCGTCGCGGATGCGGGCGCGATCCATGGCCGCCTCGACCGCCGAGAAACGGCAGCCGCAGTAATTCTGCCGATACATGCCCAGCTCACGCGAACGGCGCGTAGCCTCGGGATAATACGGGCGAAAATCGCGAATCACCGGGGTGAGACCGCGGGCGGCAGCCAGACGCTCCAAAACATCATTGCAGGTATCGAACAGCTGATACGGCGAGACGGCGAGCGTCGTGCCCACAAACTCAAACCCGCGCTCCTGGGCCACGCGGCACGCCTCGGCCAAGCGCAGGGCATAGCACGAGCGACAGCGACGGGGCCGATCGGCACCCAGCGGGGCCACGCCGGCCTCCCAGCGCTCGCGATCCTCCTCGGCCTCGATGAGCTCGATGTCGCCGTCGGCACACCACCGGCGCAGCTCGTCCAAACGCCGCTGCCATTCATCGTGAGGTTGAATATTAGGGTTGGTCCAGCAAATCGTGGGCTCAAACCCCTCCTCGCGCAGCAGGCGAACCGGCTCAAGCGAGCATGGTGCGCAGCACGCATGCAGCAACAACGACTTCATCGACATCTCCTCACCCAAAAAAGAGCACGCCAAAGGACGTATCCTCGCAGGCGACAATGCGGCGGTCGCGCAGGATGGTCCGCACGTAATACCAATCGCCCACGCAGCCCGACAAGTGCAGACCAGCCGCCAGGTAGCACAGCAGCGGATAGTCCGAGAACGCAAACCCCAGGGCAAACGCCACCGTCAAGGCAACCGTCGGCGCCAGGCAAATGACCATGTACCGCGCACGCGAATACACAACGCCCTCGGCGCAAGCGTAAATCATGCAGGTTTCGAGATTTGCCCCAAAGGTCACCCGAGCACCGACGGGCGCAAACAGCTTAAAGAACGCCGCGTGCACCAGCTCGTGCACGGCAAATGACGCCGCCGAAACCGCACTCAAGCCGACTAGCCAGCCCAAGACCGCCGTCCAACCGCCCGCGTCAGCCGCATCCAGATCTGCGGGCCCACCCAGCAGCATAAACACCGGCACCAGGCACACGGCAAATGCGCCAAGCACGACCATGCCCCACACGAAGCAAGCGTGCAGAAAATCCTCGTCCTCAAACGCATGTATGTTGGAAATCTCATTCATAGCATCTTAGGATAGCGCCCCTGCCACGTACCCGTCCGCATGTGCGATAATGTCGAACGATATGCACGAATTGACCACCGCGTCGCCAGGCCTTGCGCCCGGCCGCGCTCCCACTATATGCGAAGGAGTCCCATGGCATCCAAATACTCCATGAACGACCGTCCCAGCTGGCCTCGCCGCGCCATCGTTACCGCCGGCGAGCCCTACGGCAACAAGGGCCTTCACTTTGGCCACGTTGGCGGCGTTTTTGTCCCGGCCGACTTCTTCGCCCGCTTCCTGCGCGACCGCCTGGGCCGCGAGAACGTCATCTTCACCTCGGGCACCGACTGCTACGGTTCGCCCATCATGGAGAGCTACCGCAAGCTCAAGGAGAACGAGGGCTACGATAAGTCCATCGGCGAGTATGTCGAGTCCAATCACTCCCGCCAGGCCGCGACCCTCAACAACTACAACATCAGCTGCGACATCTACGGCGGCTCGGGCCTTGAGCCGGCTGCGCAGATTCACAACGAGGTGACCGCGGAGATTATCAAGCGCCTGCACGAGCAGGGCACCATCTCCAAGCGCTCCACGCTGCAGTTCTACGATGCTAAGGCTGGCACGTTCCTCAACGGCCGCCAGGTGATCGGCCGCTGCCCCATCCAGGGCTGCAAGTCCGAGAAAGCCTACGCCGACGAATGTGACCTGGGTCACCAGTTTGAGCCCGAGGAGCTCATCGCGCCCAAGAGCCAGCTCACCGGCGAGGTGCCCGAGCTGCGCCCGGTCGACAACCTCTACTTTGACCTGCCGGCCTACCTCGACTTTATGAAGACCTACACCGCCAAGCTCGCCCAGAACCCGCAGGTTCGCTCCGTGGTCTCCAAGACCATGGAGGAGTGGCTGCTGCCGGCTCAGCTCTACATCCAGAACAAGTTCCGCGAGGCCTTCGATACCGTCGAGGACCAGCTCCCCGAGCACACCGTGCTGGAGCCCGAGGGCAACAAGAGCAGCTTTACCGTCACCTTCCCCAGCTGGAAGGAGCGCGACGACGCCCACGCGGTGCTCGCCAACGGCGGCGTGCGCTTCCGCAGCGGCAAGGCGCTCGTGCCCTTCCGCATCACCGGCAACATCGACTGGGGCGTTCCAGTGCCCGAGGTCGATGGCGTCTCGGACGTCACCTGCTGGTGCTGGCCCGAGAGCCTGTGGGCGCCCATCAGCTATACGCGTACCGTGCTCGCGCGCGATGCTAAGGCCGCCGGCGTGACCGAGGGCGTCGCCGCCCAGGACGCCGCCCTCATGGGCGAGCCCGCTGCCGACTCCACGCAGGTGCCCGCGCCCACCTACCAGCACAGCTCGCTCGACTGGCGCGACTGGTGGTGCTCGGACGACGCACAGATCTACCAGTTTATCGGTCAGGACAACATCTACTTCTACTGCATCGCGCAGACCGCCATGTGGGAGGCCCTGGGCTGGGGCCTAACGCAGAGCACCGTCAGCGCCTGCTACCACCTGCTCTACATGGGCAAAAAGGCCAGCTCGTCCTCGCAGACGCCTCCCCCGCCGGCAGACGACCTGCTCAACCACTACACCTGCGAGCAGATGCGCGCGCACTGGCTGTCGCTCGGCCTGTCCGAAAAGCCAGTGAGCTTTAGCCCCAAGGCATACGACACCCGCGTGACCGGCAAGGACAAGGACGGCAACGAGGTGCGCGCCTGCGACGACAAGCGCGTCATCGATCCGGCCCTTAAGGAGAGCGCCCTTTTGACCGGCGTGTTCAACCGCCTGGCCCGCAGCTGCTTCTACGGCGTCGCCGTCAAGGAGGGCGACGAGAGCCCCTACCGCAACGGCTGTATCCCCGCCGGCGCGGCCTCTGCCGCCGTGGTCGAGGCCGCCGAGCAGGCCGCCCTTGCCTTTGAGCAGGCCATGTACAAGTTCGAGACGCACCGCGCGCTCGCCGTGTGCGACGACTACCTGCGCGCCGCCAACAAGCGCTGGAGCGATGCCTCCAAGGCCGCCAACAAGCTCGAGGGTAACGAGGCAAACGCCGCAATGACGCAGGCCCTCGTCGACGCCTTTACCGAGCTGCGCGTGGCGACCGTGCTCATGCACGGCATCGTCCCTGCCGGCTGCGAGCTCATCTGCGAGTACTTCAACGTCGATCCGGTCGCCTTCTTTAGCTGGGATAACATCTTCGCCTCCACGGATGAGTTTGTGGAGAGCCTAGGCGAGAAGCCCGGCGAGCACCGCGTAAAGCCGCTGCCCCCGCGCTTCGACTTCTTCAGCAAGCACGAGAGCCAGTACTAAAGCACGCTAGTAGCAACGCGCCCGGGAATGATTATTCTGGGACGGGGATTAAAAAATCATTCCCGGGCGCCACAGTACAGTCTTTTTGTGACGGGAGTCATGGAATGATTATTTAATCCCCGTCCCAGAATAATCATTTAGGTGGAAGGAAAGACGGATGTCCAAGCCGCGTCGTCGTAAGCAAAAAAAGCAGGTTAAGCCCGAGCTCAAGCTTAGGCAGTTTGCTGCTACCGAGCTTTCCGACCAGCTTGCCGCCCAACACTCCGCCGCCGACCTGCCGCGCTTTATGGTCGACACGGTCGCCGGCGCCTATGCGCCCGCCGATGCTCACCTCATGATCGAGGGCTTCGGTGCCGCAGCCGCACGCCCGGTCACGCTGCGCGCCAACACGCTCAAGGCGACCGCCGAGGACATCGCTGCGGCGCTCGATGCAGCCGGCATCGCCCACAACCCCGTCGCCTGGTACCCAGACGCCTTTATCCTGCCCGAGGCCCAGGTTTCCGATCTGTGGGACCTCGACATCTACCGCGACGGCAAGATCTACCTGCAGAGCCTGTCATCCATGATGCCGCCGTTGGTCCTGGGCGCCCAGGCAGGCGAGGACATCCTGGACATGTGCGCAGCCCCTGGCGGCAAGACGACGCAGATCGCCGCCCTCACGCAGGGACAGGCACACCTCACCGCCTGTGAGATGAACATCCCCCGCGCCGAGAAGCTCGAATCAAACCTCCATCGCCAGGGTGCCAAAAACGTGCCCGTCATGCGCATCGACGCACGCGAGCTCGACGAGTTCTTCCGCTTCGACCGCATCCTGCTCGACGCCCCCTGCACCGGCACGGGCACCGTCATCAGCGGCAACGAGAAAAGTCTGCGCGGCCTGACCGAGCAGTTGCTGAGCAAGTGCACCCGCTCGCAGCGCGCGCTTCTGGACCGCGCCATGGGTGCCCTCAAGCCGGGCGGCACGCTCGTCTATTCCACTTGTTCGATCATGCCGCAGGAAAACGAGGACGCCCTGCAAGAGACCCTCGACAAGCATATGGACTGCGAGCTCATCCCCCTTGACGGCACGCCGAGCGAAAGCGAAGCACGCCGCGCCCAGGAAGCCGGCGAGGAGCCGCGCGTCGAGTCCAACGCTCTGACCGAGGCCATTGCCGCGGGTCAGGTATCGGCCATCGCCAACGGCCTGCCCGGCACGCTCACCATTCCGCCTAGCCGCGACTTTGAGGGCTTCTACATTGCCCTGATTCGAAAACGCAGCTAGCGCACGGATCCAAAACTCAACAAGCTATCTCTGTGCGCGTTTGCCCTGCTGGTCGCGATGCTGTTTAAGCATCGCGCGCTCCTTGCGTTCGGCCCTTTTGCCCTTAATGGCCGTGACCACAAAGTAGATGACCGCGGCGGCAACGATTGCGGCCACACACAGGCCAATCGAGCCAAACATTGCTGTCAATTCCATACCGCGTCACCTCTCTTTTAAACGGGACATTCAAGATAGCACCTCGATACCCGCCACCACAGCTCCTTCACGTTCGCCGGCCCTTCGGTCTAACGGATGGCGCGGCGGGGAAAAATCAACTCGTCAAACGATTTAGCATTCGCTATTCCGGCTGCATCGCGCCGGCCGTCATCACATAGAATCGAGCCTCCATGGATACCCTCAACGATCTAAATGAGCGCGTCGACGCCTTTGTCGGCACCAGCTCCTTCGACACGCCTGCCGCGGCAAACGACCAAGCTCCCATCGATGTGCCCGCCGAGGTTCACGAGGACATCGTCGCCTCGGTCGATTTCTCCGAGGTCGAGCTCGCAGACGAGTTCACCGAGCCCCAGGTAGCCGTGACCCCCAACGGACTGCTCCCCATGGAGCCACTGCCCATCGACGGACGTTTGCGCAAGGCGGCCCTTCGCATGCCCGACGAGATCGAGGAGGCCAGCGGCTTTACGCTCTTCGGCCGACGCATCAAGTCGCTCATTTACACCACCGACGTCGCGGTTATCCGCAACTCCAACGCCGATGCCGTCTTTGCGGTATACCCTTTCACGCCGCAGCCCGCCATTACGCAAGCGCTGCTGACCGTCGCCGAGTGCCCGGTCTTTGTAGGCGTGGGCGGCGGAACTACGACCGGTAAGCGCTCCGTGCAGATGGCAGCCGTCTCCGAGATGCAGGGCGCGGCGGGCTGCGTGGTCAACTCCCCCGCTACTGCCGAGATGGTAGAGCACATCACCAACATCGCCGACATCCCCGTCATCGCCACGGTCGTTCGCTGCGACGACGATGCCCACGCCAAGGTGCGCGCTGGAGCCAAGATTCTCAACATCGCCGCCGGCAAGAACACGCCCCAGGTCCTACGCGAGCTGCGCGAGCACTATCCCAACCTGCCGCTCATCGCGCCGGGCGGCAAGACGCCCAAGAGCATTCGCGAGACCATCGCCGCCGGCGCCAACGCCATCATCTGGACACCGCCTTCGGCCCAGCAGCTACAGACCGACATGATGCAGCGTTATCGCAAGATGAAGGAAGACGCCACACCTGTCATCTCGCGCGACGACGTGCCCATTATCGACCAGGTCGCCGCCGCCGAGGTCAGCCAAGTCGAGAACATGAATCCCGACGTGCCGATTCCCGACGAAGTCATCGAGCGCGTCGCTTCGATCCACGAGCGCGTCGAGGAGCGTCGCGCCAATCGCGGCCTCAAGCCGTCACTGCACGGCTTCTTCTTCCGCGGAAAGAAACGCTAGCCGCAACAGCAAGGCCCGCCCCACAAACGTGAGGCGGGCCGTTTTCGTTTGAGCAATCACGCAGCGACGTGATGAGCCAAGTTAATCCACGCGCTTGTCGCCCATAAAGAAGAGCGCCACCGTACCAGGTCCGGTATGCGAGCCAATCAGAGTACCGATGTCATTGATCTCAATCTTGCCTTTAAGCTGCGGAACCTGTTCCTCAATCAGCGCCGCAACTGCCTCGGCATCCTCACGGCACGCCGAGTGCGACATGATGCACTTACCCGAATAATCCACACCGTCCTGCACGTGTGCCATCATGGTCTTGGCCATCTCGGAAATCGCGCGCTTCTTAGTGCGAATCTTCTCACGTGGCGACAGCTTGCCATCGCAATCGACCGTCATAAGCGGGCAAATCTTAAGCGCCGTGCCGATGATCGCACTCGCAGCCGAAATGCGACCGCCTCGTAGGTAGCTCGACAGATCGGTCGAGAAGAACCAGTGGTGCAGGTTGAGTTTGTGCTCCTCGATCCAGGCAGCCGTCTCGTCGAGTGAAGCCCCGCTATCGCGCACGTCGGCGGCATATTCCAGCAACAGGCCAAAGCCCGAAGACGCCGCCAGCGAATCGACGACGCGAACCTTGCCGCCCTGGGGATAGCGATCCGCGAGCATCTGCGCCGCAACGCAGGCCGATCCATACGTGCCCGAAATACCCGAAGACAACGTCAGGTGCAGCACGTCTTTACCCTCGGCAACAAACGGCTCCCAAAACTCCTCGTACTCACCCACGCTCACCTGAGACGTCTTGGGCATGGCGCCCGCGGCAATCTGGGCAAAAAACTTGTCCGGCGTAATCGACTGATACAGATCGTCCGTATGGACAACATCGTCGATCTCGTAATGAAAACACACGACAGGGATATTGCGCGACGCAAAGAACTCACGGTTTCGGTCGGCGGCAGATTCACAGGTCAGGACAAAATCACTCATATGAGGCTCCTTACTCATTGCTGCGCAAATTATCGCACAGTGAGCACACATACGGTACATATGTCCACTATTTACCAAATCGAACCAAAAATAGCGAACATCTTTACCACCATCGTCTCCACCGGCCCCACGCATAAATATCTGAGAAAACACCTTCTGTCGTCTCCACTCAACCGCCATATCTACCTCAACTAAATCGATTTACCAAACCGTTCAGCCGACAATTCAGCCGCTGGCGCAAAATCGAAACAAAAGCGGCGCATACTGATAAACGTTTGACGCTGTTTATCAGTTTTACCAGCCCCATCGGAAGGTGTTTCATGGTCGCATTCGATCGCAACCCGCAAGACTTCAAGTATCTGCGCCTGCTGTCGAGACAGTTCCCCACCGAACAATCCGCGTTTACCGAAATTATCAACCTCTCGGCCATCCTCAACCTACCCAAGGGCACCGAGCATTTTATGAGCGACGTGCACGGCGAGTACGAAGCCTTTATGCACATCCTCAACAACTGCTCGGGCGTCGTGCGCGAGCATGTCGACGAGATTTTTGGCGACACGCTCTCCTTTGATGAGAAGGGCGAGCTGTGCACGCTCATTTACTACCCGCGCGAGAAGATTGAGCTGGTCCGCAGCCAGCGCGAGGACTCGCCAACTTGGTACAAGACGATGCTTGACCAGCTCATCATGGTCGCTCGCTCGCTTTCAAGCCGCTACACGCGCTCCAAGGTGCGTAAGGCCATCCCGCGCGACTACGCCTATATCATCGACGAGTTGTTGCACACGCACCCGGACGAGAACAACTATCGCGTGCGCTATCACGAGCGCATCGTGGAGTCCATCCTGGAGACCGCCAGCGCCGACGACTTTATCGAGTCGCTCGCTTCGCTCATCAAGCGCCTGGCCGTCGACCACCTGCACCTGGTGGGCGACATCTTCGACCGCGGCGGCGGCGCGGCCAAGATTATGGACCGTCTGCTCACCTACCATTCGCTCGACATCCAGTGGGGCAACCACGACCTGCTGTGGATGGGCGCTGCCGCCGGTGAGCCCGCCTGCATCGCCACGGTGTTGCGCAACAACCTACGCTATGACAATTACGAGATCCTCGAGAACGACTACGGCATCTCGCTGCGTGAGCTTGTCGCCTTTGCCGATGCCACCTACACCGCCGGTGAGTCCATCACCCCGCTGATCAAGGCCATCAACGTGCTGCTCTTTAAGCTCGAGGGCCAGATTATCCAGCGCCACCCCGAGTTCGATATGACCAACCGCCTGTTACTCGACAAGATCGAACACGACACCGGCACGGTCACGCTCGCCGACGGCAGCGTGTGGCCGCTCACGACCAACGACTTCCCCACCGTCGACCCGGCGGACCCCTATACGCTCACGTCTCAGGAGCAGCACATCATCGACAAGCTCGTGTCCGAGTTTGTCACCGCCGATCACCTGCATCGCCATATCGATTTCCTCTATTCCCATGGCTCGATGTACAAGGTCGCCAACGGCAACCTGCTGTTCCATGGCTGCGTGCCGCTCAACGAAGACGGCACCTTTAGCAGCATGAACTGCTTGGGCACCTGGCACGCTGGCCGCGATTATCTCGATTTTTGCGATCACATCGCCCGCCGAGCCTGGCGCGTGGGCGACCGCGACGCCCTCGACTGGATGTGGTACCTGTGGATTGGCTTTAACTCACCCGCCAGCGGACGCCTGGTGCGTACCTTTGAGCGCGCCTATATCGCCGATAAGAGCACCTGGGTCGAACCGATGGATCCTTACTTTACGCTTACCAAGTCGCCCTCGGTCTGCGATGACATCATGCGCGAGTTTGGCGTCGCGCCCATGGCATGCTCGCCGACCGGCCACATCATCAACGGCCACACGCCCGTTAAAACCACCAAGGGCGAGCAGCCCATCCGCGCTGAGGGCAAGTTACTGGTCATCGATGGCGGCTTCTGCCGCGCTTACCATCCCAAGACGGGCATCGCCGGCTATACGCTCATCTCGAGCTCGCGCGGCTGCCGCCTCAAGTCGCACCGGGCCTTTACGACGGTTGCCGAGGCACTCACGCGCAACGTGGACATCGAAAGCGAGACCAACCGTTTTGACCAAGCAGACCGTCGCCGCATGGTAAGCGACACCGATACTGGCGCCAAGATCCGCAGCCAAATCCAGGACCTGCGCCAGCTGCTCGATGCATATAGAAACGGTGCTATCGAGGAGCGCGCCTAGCACCACCCGCGGGGATTGGCTAAACTTGCTAAGTTTGTCATCCCCACGGCGCCCCGGCGCCGGCTTAAGGCAGGTACCATGCAAAAGCTCCTTGCGCAGATCATGAAATTTGGCGTCGTCGGTGTCATTGCCACGGTTATCGACTTTGGCATTATGAATCTGCTCCACTACGGTCTGGGCCTCAACATCCTAATCGCCAATACCAGCGGCTTTATCATCTCACTCATCTTTAACTACCTCGCAAGCATGAAGTACGTGTTTGCGCACAAGGAAGGCATGAGCCGCCGCCGCGAGTTCACCATCTTTGTCGTGCTGTCCGTGATCGGCCTGGCACTCAACGACGGTATCGTGCTGACACTCAACGCCGGTCTGGGGCTCGAGGCCAATATCGCCAAGATCTGCGCCACCGCGCTTGTCATGGTCTACAACTTTGTGACCCGAAAGATCTTCCTGGAGGGTGACGAGACCAAGTAACTCGCAACCTTACAGCCTTACGATGCCCACGGACAATGCGTGCTCAGTACAGTATCGCCCGTGGGCATCGTTCGTTTACGGGCAAATTTTCAACGTTTGCGGATTAGCTCTTGAAAATTTGGCGAGTTCGTATAGTTCTTGGCAAAGACCTTACGTTTCCCTTGCAAAAGCTCTAAAGTATCCTCTGCTCGATTCATCAACGCATTGGATGTGATTACGTGCGCAAGGCACTGGCACAACCTCATACCAAGCAATTCCTCAAGTTCGCTGTCGTGGGTCTTATCTCCTTTGGCATCGACTGGGGCATGCTCATTGCGCTCGTCGAGCTGTTCCACCTCGACTTTTTGATGAGCACCACGGTTTCGTTTATCACATCCGTCGTGGTCAACTACTGGCTCAGCATGAAGTACGTGTTCGACCACCGCGAAGGCATGAGCCGCAAGCGCGAGTTCACGATCTTCACCATCCTGTCGGTGATCGGCCTGGGCCTCAACGACCTGTACATGTTTGTGGGCGTCACGTTTTTGAGCATCGGCTACCAGGCCATGAAGGCCATCGCAACGTTCCTCGTCACCTGGTACAACTACTTCAGCCGCCGCTTCTTCCTCGAGGGTGCACGTTCGTAGTCGATTCACTATTTGCTTGAATGTATAACCGGTTGGAATTCCCGTTCCAACCGGTTTTTTGTTTGCCGAGAGACCCAGCGGCCAGTCCCATTCGCATGAAAAACGGGCGGTCCGGATGTTGGTCCGAACCGCCCGTTTGATGCAATATGTCGAGGCTCCTAGCCTGTCACGTAATACCAGACCACGCTGTCGCCATTGGAGAGAACGTAGTTACTGCAGGCCGTCATGGGCGTTGTGCCGTTGACGGAGTACATCCAGCCGCTCGTGCCGCCGTACTGTTTCTCGGCCAAACCACCAATCGCGGAGACATACGTACCGTACGACGAGCCATGTGCGTTGACAGAAAGGCCCAGCGCGCACAGGGCATCGTAAACGGTAGCGCCTTCGTTAAAGGTAAAGGTGCCGCCAGAGGACACAGGATTGCCCACAACGCTCGATGTGACCGAAACCGTCACCGTAACGTAGTTGGACTCCTGTGAGCCGCTTTGGCTGCCCGAGGAGGCGTTTCCACCATTAGAGGATGAGGCTCCATCAGACGACTGGCCACCGCCCGAAGAAGCACCGCCAGACGCATTGGAAGTATCACCGGCTCCCGTATTTTGGGCAGCGGATTTATCGCCAGACTTCTTGCCGCCCCGGTCCTCGGACTTCTTGCTATCCGAATTTTTGTCCGATTCCTTGTCCGAAGACTCGGAATCGTCCTTGCCGTCGTTCGAACCCTTGGACTCGTCTTTTGCGTCATTCGATGACTTGGAATCCTTGGAACTGGCCTCGCCCGAAGTCGTAGTCGAGCCAGATGCCTTGGTGTCCTTGGTGACGACGCTCTCCCCCGTCACGGTCTGAATGATCCAGTCGATGGACCAGGCACCGCTTGTGGAAGGATGGACGAAACCCAGCGAGACGACGATCAGAATGGTGCACGCGGCAGTCAGAACGCCAAGGAGCGCTTTGTGCCGTGGGGCGGGCGCCGCCGAAGCGGCGCCCTTTTGCTTTGGATCATCGAGCTGGATAAACGAGGAGTCGGGCTGTTGCCCGCTGGTCTCCTTGGGCTTATCGGGCATTACCGTCACCCTTGCCGCGCTTGGTCAGCACGAAGACGGCGATGAGCGCGAGGCCAATCACGCCGGCGGCAACGCCGACGATGGCGAGCGGATTGGTGCCAGTCTCCTGCTCGGAAGCACTAGAGGACTTCTTAGCAGTGGTCGTGGAAGCAGCACTCGTATCGGACTTGGGATCGGACTTCTTGTCGGACTTGCTGTCCTTCTTGTCAGACTTCTTATCGGACTTATCGGAGTCCTTCTTGTCGGACTTGTTGTCCTTGGTCTCGGTCTTGGTCGACACCGTCGTCTTGGTCACCGGCTTCTGGCCCGGGGCAATAGCGCCGCCCTTCGAGCCGGAGCCAGAACCCGCGCCAGTGCCAGTGCCGGAACCAGCACCGGTACCAGAACCGCCGCCATTCGAACCAGCGCCGCCATTACCGCCAGGGTTAACGGCATTCTTGGTCCACTTGGCATACAGCGTCAGATCGGCCGTCACCGGCGTACTGAAGTCATACGCCTGCGTGCAAGCCTCATCGGTGAACCAACCGCCGAAAGTGTAGCCATCGCGCGTCGGATCGGCCGGCTTGACCAGCTTGCCGTCGGCCGTAGCAACAAACTTAGTGTCGCAAGCAGACCCGCCGTTGGAATTAAAGGCAACCGTCCAAGACTCAACGGCCCCAAGCTTGAACAGCGTGCCCGAATCATTAATGTAGTAGAGATTGCCAGAAGCATCGGCAATGACCGGAGAGTCACAGTACTGGTAATGGCCAGCCGCATCATAAATCTGCGTCGCCTCTGCATCGCCGAGCGTATAGCGATACACGCCACCACCAGCAGAGTAGTTGACGTAATCCTTGCTATCCGCGCTGTTAACGGTGAAGTACACATAGGTCTTGCCGCCCTGAACACTCACCAGCGGAGTAGCAGCAATACCGTTGAGGCCAGCCGGCAGCGCCTTGCCGTCGGCAGCAGCGACCATCGTGGTCTTACCCGTCTTCAGGTTATAGAGAACCAGAGCAGAGCCAGTAGCCGTCTGTCCGCCGACAATCAGATTGTCACCAGACACCGCAGGGGCGCTCAGATTATTCGTAAGGCCCAGATCAACCGTCTTCTGTTCACTCAGCACGCCCTTCGCCGAAAGCGAAATCACATGGAGCTTTCCGTCGTGCGTCATCTGATAGAAGGTCGAGCCATTGGACGGATCGGCAATGCAATCGGCATTTGCGACAGCGCCGAGCTTCATGGTCGAAACGACATCGCCCGTCGTCTTATCAATGCACTTAAGCGTACCCGCGCTCGTAGGAACGATGGCATACTTATCCGTCAAAGCCGCACCAGTCCAGTAATAGCCCTCGGCAGAGTCGATGTTCTGCCAAGAAACTTCGCCCGTGGCAATCTTAATGCGCGCAAAGGAGCCGTTGCCGTAGGTCGCATTGTAATTCTCGTCATACGAAATATCGACCGAGCCTACATAGACGTACTCGCCGTCCGAAACGACGGTGCAGGAGCTCTGCGTCAAGTCCGTCAAACCAGGCGTCAGCCACTTGCAGATCAGCTTGTCTGCAGTAATCGCCTGGACCGCACCGCCGTTGAGCGGAACGATGATAAGGCCATTGGTATAGATCGGACGAGAGGTATAGCTCACCTTGGAGGCAAGCGGCGCAGAGGCAACCTTTTTGCCCGCGGACGAATCGATCTTAATGAGCTCGTTCTCGGTCGCGATGTACACAAAGCCGTTAGCAATGACAGGCTCGCTGCAGTTGGCATACTGCTGACCAGACTCGGCCTTCCAATCGAAGGCCCACTTAAGACCGGCGGCCTGCGCAGGCGTCTTGGCATCCGTTACGGTCGAACCGTTGCCACTGTTGCCGTAGCCGGCCCACTCGGCATCCCAATCAGGAGTCGTCGCACCCGGGTCCACGACAATCTTGTCGGGATCGGGCATGGCCGAATCGTCGGTGGTATAGGCAAGTGTGACCTTATCGCCGCTCTTGAGCGTAATCTGATTAGCGCAGAGTAAGGAGGGCTCTCCATTGATATACAGGTGCCAATATTTGTTGGTCGCACCATCATAGCCGTACGTCTCGTCTTCGAATGGCGAGTTGATGGAATTGAGGAACCAGTACTCACCACTCTGGGAGCCGTTGTACGTAACGCCCTTGGCCTTCAGAACCGTCTCAATAAGGTTCTGGGCAGTAGAGCCTTCGGGCAGAGAAACGTTGCTTGCCGAGCCCCAGCGAGCATTGTTGCCGTTGACATCGGGACCGATAACATCGACAGACCCAAGAACCTGGCCAGGAAGGGCATCGGCGTCAGCACCATACATAAAGGTGACGGCATCGCCCTCATGGAGCTCGTAGGCACCGGCGCCAACGTCGGCGAACTTGCCATTTACGTAGAAGCGCCAATAGCTATTGGTCGCAGCATCCCAGCCATAGGACTTACCATCGAACGGCGAATAAATGCCGTTGAGGAACCAGCCCCAAGACGATTCGCTAGCATCGAGCTTAAGGCCGGTCTGCTCAAGGAGATCCTTGGCAGTGGAGCCTGCCTTGAGACTCGTCTGGCCCGTCGAAGCCCAAACCTGCTGCTTGCCGTCATTGTCCTTACCGAGAACCTGAACAGAAGCATGGACAGAATCGGAGGGCAGCTGGTCGCCCCAGCCACCGTAGAACCACGTAACGGTATCGCCGGCATGGATGGTGACATTGTCCGCCGTATAGTCACTCGACTTGCCGTTGATGAACAGCTGCCAATAGGTCGAATAATCTTGGGGCGTACCCAGCTCAACACCGTTGTACTTAAGGCTCAGAATGAAGGAGCCCGCAGCAACGGCGTCAATGTCGTTCACCTCGAGTGCGACCTTCGTAAGATCAAGCGCGCTCGAACCGGACGTCACCACATACTGCGCGTTATCGACCCAAGCCTGAGTCTTGCCCTGGACATCGCGACCAATGACGGTCACATTTGCGGCAACCTGGTCCTTAACGACAGGGGACGCGCTACCAGCCGTATAGGCAAACTCAACCTTCTGCCCCTGGGTGAGCTTAACGCTGCTCGCGCCAACCGAGGAAGACGCACCGTCGACGAACAGCTGCCAGAAGGCATAAGTCGTCGGATCGAAGGCAAGCGTACGGCCATCGCTCGGGGATGTGATGCTTTTGAGGTAGAAACCGTATGCCGTGTTCGGATCGTAGTCTGCCTTGAAGCCCGTCTTCTGCTGCAGCTTAACGAAGGCATCCGCAGCCGTCGCGCCCTCGTCGAGCTTGAGCTGCGTGGGTGCCACCCAGGTCTGAGCCTTGCCGTCGGCATCGGTGCCGATAATCGAGAACGAGACCTCGACTTGCTTCTTGGCGACATCGCCGGTTTCTGTCGGGTTCTCCGTCTGGACGGCAGTCGCGGCGGCAGATCCTGCTTGGCCAGCGGATGCCGTCGAAGACTGCTCGCTCGTAGCAGGGCTCTCCCCCGTCGCCGAGCCTTCGTCGCCAGTTGCTGCCTCTGTTGTGGCGGCACTAGCTGCAGGCGCGCCCTCGGAATCCGAGACCTCGGTGCCGCTCTGCTCGGCGGTACCGCCCGCAAGCGCTGCGTCCTCGCCCGGCGTCGCAGCCTGAGCCACAGCCTCGGCAATGCCCTCGGCGCCCTCGGCCCACAGTTGAGCCGGCGTGGTGCCAAAGGCCATCGCGAAGGCCAGGAATGCCACCAGGCCGCGCTTGGCTACACCGCGTGCAATCGCGCCACGACGATGCAACGAGGCGCGCTCACGCTCGTCCTCAAACATATCCATTTGTCCCCCATTGTCTGTACTTGGAGCGTTGCCTTGAGGCTGCCCCACGTCATCGCGCATGTTGCGCTCGAGTTCCCCCATCGGGGTCCCCTTCCCTCCAGAGCCCTATGCACACCGGCGGCATACGCCGCGGCAACGTGCAAGATGGGAGGCGATCCGACTTAACCTTAACGGCTCGGGCACGTCGTCCGATCTGCGACGCGAGCATCCCGAGCCAAGAGGAATTACGGTTACTGGTACAGCCGGGGACTTGCACCCCGATTCTCCCAAACGCGCAGGAAAACCGCGCATTCGTGCGTCTCCGCACCACCATCTAGGCCATCGATTAATACCGTCAATATGCTATCACGCAAAAGGGCCTCGCACGCAGGCGAAGCCCAAGGTAAAAGCTATTGTTTGCGATAGGAGAATGCGGTGACGGTCACAGCCTCTAGTGCTTGCCGCCGTGGCTGTTGAGCCAGATATTGCGACCCAGCATAAGCGCCAGCACCAGCGCGCTCACGTAGCCCATAAAGCCAATGACTGGGATACCAAACACAACCGGCTCGATGCGTGCATAGTACACCACCGACGAACCGATAAACAGACCGGCGATCACAATCGCCATCGACATGCGGTCGATGATTCCGCCCAGCTGTCGCAGCGCCTTATCGCTGCTCATGATCTGCGTGTTCACCTTAAGCTGGCCGCGCGTGAGCATACGCGAAGCCAAGCCCAGATACTCGGCCGCCTCGAGCGAGCCTTTTGCCGCGCGATAGCTGCTCGCGGCAAAGTCGCGGCTCATCTCGCGCATGCGGGCATAGATGCTCTTCTCGTTTTTGATATGAGCCTGAATGATCTGGATCATGTTGACGTTGGGCATGTACTCGGTCAGCAGACCCTCGAGCGTCACCATGCCGCGCGCGAACATTGTCACCACGCTCGGCAGCTCAACGTCGTTTTTGCGCGCCAAGTTTAGCAGCGAGGTCAAAAACTCGCCGATATCCAGATCCTTCAGGTCAAGGCCCGCAAAGTCAGCCACGATAAAGTCAAGATCGGACAAAAAGGCCGAATGGTCAAGCTCGGCCGAGTCGCCACGCGTTACGGCGAAGCGCATGAGCGAATCCTTGAGCTTGGGCACGTCACCCTCGGCCACGGCGAAAATCATATCCTTGACGATACCGCGATCGTGACTCGACATGCGTCCGACCATGCCCAAGTCGATAAAGTAGACGATGCCGTCCTTGAGAATGATGTTTCCCGCATGCGGGTCGGCATGGAAAAAACCGTCATCGAGCACCTGCGTCGAGTAGTCCTCGACAATCGCGGCACCGATCTTTTCCAAGTCATAGCCCTCGGCCACCAAGCGTTCGGGATCGGCGATCGAAATGCCGTCGACGTAGTCCATAACCACCACGTGCTCGGTGCACAGGTCCAGATAGGATTTAGGGCACGTCACGCCATGAACGCTCTTATGGAACTCGTAGAAGTCGTTGAGGTTTTTGGCCTCGGCCAAAAAGTTGGTCTCCTCGCGAAACGAGGTCCACAACTCCTCGACTACGCCGTGCAGATCAACGAATTGATCGGTGTTGACGAACTTGGAAACAATGCGCACCACCGAGCGGATGATATCGATGTCCTGCGCCATAACCTGCTGCGCACCGGGGCGCTGCACCTTGACGGCTACGTCCTCGCCCGTCACCAGACGAGCGCGGTGCACCTGCGCGAGCGATGCGCTACCAAGCGGATTGGGGTCGATCGCATCGAACATCTCCCCCAGGCGCAGGCCGTATTCCTCTTCCAAGCAGCGGAGCACTACCTCGTACGGCACCGGCTCCACGTCGGAACGCAGACGGCGCAGCTCATCGCAAAAGCGCTGCGGCAGAATCTCGGACCGGTTGGCCAGAATCTGCCCCATCTTGACGAACATGGGGCCGAGCTCCTCGAGCAGGCGGCGCAAGCGAACCGGCGTGAGGTTATCCCACACACGGTACTTTTTGACCAAGCGAACAATCTGCCCGATGCGTTCGCGACGACCCGCCGGCGTGAGCTGGTATTCCTCGTCCGGCGCCATCGCGTCGGGCTCTTCGGGCACCATATCGACAGCGCGCGGCTTTTTGCGAGCGCCCGAGACGGCGGCATCGACCTCATCGACAACCGCCGCCTCGTCACCCAAAGGATCTAGATTGTTGTAATCGGTGGTGGAATCTGCCATCTGCGCTGCTACTCGGCCTCTTCGGTATCCTTCGCATCGTCGGGCTCAACGGACTCGACGGGCACCGAGGTCACGTTGTCCTCGACCGAATCGACGATGTCGCGCACATGGGCTAGGAAGGCCGTGCGCTCAGGGGCGGTCATAACGCGGACGCGGGCAAGGATGAGCTCGTCGAGCACGCGCTGGGCCGCAGTCTCGCCCTGTATGCCCAAGCGCTCGGTCAGATCGGAGATGGTGCCACCGGCCTGCTCGAACATGTCGGACACGCTGCGGGCGATATCGGGGGTGGCGGTGTCCTTGCGGACCTGCTCGCCTTTGGTGTTAAGGTCGTCGAGGACCTTCTTGCCGCCTTCGACAGCAACGGCGGCAGCGCCAAAGCCCACGTTAATGGCGCCGTTAACAAGCTGATCGAGTTTCATAACCATGGTTGTCTCCAATCACAAACAACTGCATTGGCGTTCTTGTACCCAAGATTGAGCGAAAGCGACAAAGCGTTTTAGCGCTATTCGATCGACGGGAAATCCCTACCTCACGTTATCGTTCATCGCGAAGGAATTCTTCATGGCACAGCTCGTGGTGTAGAGCACCTTGCCCAGCAGGGCATCGGTCTCCACGCGCACACGCTCGGCAAAGGCCTCGTTGGCGCGGGCGAGCTCGGCGGGCACCTCTGCCTCGGGCAGCGCGGCCACGGCAGCGTCGACGTCATGGATCTGCTTGTGGCCCATGCCGCCGATCTTCTCCTGGTAGTCCTCGACGGCACGTCCGCACTCGTGGAAACGGACGTCGGCCAGGGCGCCGATCAGGCGGTTGGCCCAATAGAAGTTCTCGGACGTCACGCGAGCCTGGGTGTCGGCGTAGTACTCGGGCATGGTCTCGACGTTGGCGTACAGCGGGACCAGCGCGTTAAACGAGTTGGAGCCAAAGGCCATCCACTGCACGGCACGATAGGCCGGCTGCGCATAGGGACGCAGCTGCAGCACGGCGAGCTGGCTGTTGCGGTTGATGCCGATGGGACGGTAGGCACCGCGCGTGGCGGGCGTGCCCTTGCTGCCATAGCAGTCGTACTCCGTGCCCTGGTAGTGGCTGGAGAGTACGTACTTGATGTCCTCGATGGTCACCTTGCGCTCGGGCACGCGGCTCCATGGGATGTCGTCGCTCTCGGGCGTAAAGTCGGCGTCGGGGCCATCCCACACATCGCTGGGGTTGAGGCAGCGCTGCATGTACCAAGCGCGCGGCGTGTTGTAGACATGGTCGCTGTCGCTGTGCGAACCAAATGCCTCGCGCGGGTTGAAGATCGCGGCCGGACCGTCGCCCTCAACGCCCAGTGTCAGGTCCAGGTGCCACTCGGCCATCCAGGCGCGCAGGTCGGCAGAGCACATGTGGTCAGCCTGGTCGCCCTCGGCGTCGTCCAGGTCAAAGCTGTCGATACCCAGCTGGTTGGGCATGGTCACATAGGCGTCGTCGGGCACGCGCTTGGCGATCCAGTGGTGGCCGCCGATGGTCTCGAGCCACCAGATCTCATCCACGTCGCTTAAGGCAATGCCGTTGTTCTCGTAGGTGCCGTAGCGCTCGAGCAGATCGCCCAGAATGCGCACGCCGTCGCGGGCGGACTTGGCGTATGGCAGCACCAGGGTCACCATGTCCTCCTCGCCCAGGCCGCCGGGCTGCGCCGGAACGTAGCCATCCTCGCCCTCGTTGCCCTTAGCGGGCACGTAGTCGACGAGTGGATCGGCACCGCGAACACGCTCGTTGGTGGTAAGCGTCTCGGTTGCGGACATACCGACGTTGAGCTCGTTGAATCCAGCCTCGGCCCAGATGCCGTGACCGGGGATAACGTCGGGGACACTCGTATAGCGCATGGGATTATCGGGCAGCTCGATCGTCAGGTGGCTCAGGACGCTCGTGTAAACGCGCGGCTGCTCGTCGGGATGCACCACGCGCATACGCTTGGGCTCAAACACCCCGTTGGACGAGTCCTCGTTGCGGGCAACCAACGTCGACCCGTCGTAGCTCGCGTTCTTACCAACCAAAATCGTTGTGCACGGCATGCGCATCCTCCTTGAGCGAAGAAATCAAACGATAACAGTGTATCGCTTCGGCGCAGAAAGGGCGAAACCGCGGCGCTGGCAACCCCTGTGGTCAAAAAATGCCAAATGTGAGTACTGTCAGCAATTTAGTGGCAGCAAATTTCTCTGTAACGAGTGCCGAAAATCCCCATTTGCCCAAAAGCAAGAGGTAGCGCGCAGAGATGTGGTGTAAGAGGCGGGGCATGCCCCGCCTCCGCACT
>CATYJU010000026.1 GCA_958407995.1 uncultured Collinsella sp. | reverse complement strand
CACAGCGACCCTTAATGGCGGCAATGTCGGCAAGGCCCTGGCAGCGAATGGCGGCGGCGCCGCCGAGCTCGCAAGCACGCGACATTTGAGCCATGGTCTCGGGCGTACGAAGCGGCTCGCCCATATACGCCTGAACGCTCACGACGAGCTTGCCCTTCAGGGACTGGATCAAAGGATCAACGGTCATGTTCGACTCAACCTTTCTCAAAACAGCCTTCTGAGACACCGCACCTTGACGTTCAAACCGTCGCTCGCGTACCGAAGTACGCTTCGCTCCTCTTTCACGTCAATCTGCGGCACCTCAGAAGGCGCACTTGGTAGTTATGTTTACTTCAACGAGGCAAGAAGATGCTCAGCGGCACCGATGAGCGGAGCATCGCCCTCCAGAGAACCGATGAGGATCGGCGTGTCCTGAAGCGGATCGAGCGCCTGGCTGGCATAGCCCTCGTGCACCGAATCCTTCCACGTCTGTGAACGCCAATCGGGACCTTGGTGAATCACGCCACCCGAAAGCACGATGACCTCAGGGTCCAGGATGTTAGCGAGCGAGCCCAAGCTGGCACCCAGCGCAAAACCGGCGTCATGGATGACCTCGGTCGCCTTTGCGTCGCCCGCACGGCACAGGTCGTTCACATCGCGACCGACCGAAGGACGGCTGGGGTCGACGCGACCAAAGCGCTCATCGTACATACGACCAATGGAAGTGCCCGAAGCAACCGACTCAAGATGACCGGAACGCCCGCAGGCGCAGGGAATGCCGGCAGCAGCCGAGCACTCGATGTGGCCCATATGACCGGCAGCACCATGGAAGCCCTGCATCACGCGGCCGTTCTCGACATATGCGCCGCCGATGCCCGTGCCGATGCCCAGGCACAAGACGGAGAACTTGCCCTTGCCGACGCCCCAGTGGGCCTCGCCCAGAGCATGAGCCTGCACGTCGCCCACAACGGCAACGGGGAGACCAAGGTCCTCGCGCAGACGCGGCCCCAACTGAACGCCGGACCAGCCGGGCATAATCTCGTTGGCATACGCGATGGCGCCCGTCTTGGGATCGACGACGCCTGCGGCACCGATACCGACACCGAGGACCTCGACATCGGGATTCGCCTCAAGGGCAGCCTTGATGGACGCCTCGATACGTTGGAAGACGGCCTCGCCGCCCTCCTGGGCCTCGGTAGGAACCTCGGCCTCAAAAACGGGATGGGGCACGCTGCCGTCAGCCGGGTACTCCATAATGGCGGTCGCGATCTTAGTTCCGCCGATATCGACAGAGCAGACGTACTTGTTCTCCATGTCGTTCTCCTTAGGAGATAAAAACAACTACAGGAAATGAAGGCGGTGTTATCGCCGCAGCATGATAAAGGTTTCCCAGGTGCCCGAGGTTGGGGTGAAAGTGGTCGGGCGTTGACCTAATGGGTCACGCCCGGCCACTTGAGCCCCAAGATCGGGTGCCTGGGGAAGCTTTACAGGAGACCGTTGTCCTGGAGGACCTTCTTAATAGCCTCGACGTTCTCGCCGGTCATGGCCTTCACCGGGCGCGGCATGGTCGGGCTGTCGAAGATGCCCATGAGGTTCATAGCGGTCTTGAAGGCGCCGACACCACCGGCATAGCCCTGGACGCCCGAGGTGACATCCCAAATGTGGGAGATCTCGTTGAGGCGATCCTGCTCGGCCTTGACGGTAGCCCAGTCGCCGGCCTGAGCGGCCTTCCACTGGCGCACGTAGCCCTCGGGCTCAACGTTGGCGAGGCCCGGAACGGAGCCGTCGGCGCCGCCAAGGTAAGCACCGTCGACGACGACCTCGTGACCGGTGAGGATGCTCATCGGATGGCCATTCTTCTCGTTCTCCTGAACGAGGTAGCGGAACGAGATGTCATCGCCCGAGGAATCCTTGACGCCGGCAAGGACGCCCTCGGCGCCGAGCTTGGCAAGGAGCTTCCAGGGGAGCTTGGTGTGGACGCACACGGGGATGTCGTAGGCGAAGATGGGAAGGTCGAGTTCCTCGTGCAGGATGCGGAAGTGCTCCTCGACCTCGGTCATGCCCTGCAGGGCATAGAACGGGCAGGTGGCGACAAGCGCATCGGCGCCCAGCTCCTGGGCGACCTTACCATGCTCGATCATGCGCTCGGTCTCGGTGTCGATGATGCCAACCAGAACGGGAACGCGGTGGTCGACGATGCGCACGGCCTCGGCGACAATCTGGCGACGGCGCTCGTCGGTGGAGAAGACGACCTCGCCCGAGGAGCCCAGGAAGAACAGGCCATCGACGCCGGCATCGATCATGCGGTTGATGCTGCGCTCAAAGGATGCAACGTCGAGCTGGTGGTCTTCGGTATCGGGAACAACGACGGGAGGGATAACGCCGGTGAATTTCTGAGTTGCCACAAGAATCTCCTTAGTTGTCTGGCGGGCGGCCCTATGCCACCCACTCTTGTTGGCAGTGTCCAAGCCGTCTAGGCCAAAGAACACGGGTAGAACGTTTGGTTAAAGAAGTCGACGACTTCGTTTTCGAACGCATTGATGCGCTCGTGAGCGTATTTGGCATAAATGATATGCCTTCGGTCACACTCAAGACCGTTGAATACAGCAAACTGACCCTTGGGATCGCTCACGGCGTCCATAAGCGATGTGCCCATGAGCACCGATCCGCGCACCCGAGACGACAGCGCCTCGAGGCCACCGGGAATTGGATTGGCAACCGCCGTGCAGGCAAGACCCTGCTCGTCCAGAGCAGAAACCGCCAGCGCGACTCCGCCGCCAAGGCCCTCGCCCCATGCAAAGATGCGGTCGGGGTCCATGCCATCAAGATTGCGCGCGACCTTCGCCAACGCGCAGCCCCAACGGACGCGCTCGACAAAAGCGGGCGAAGCAATTCCCCGCTGCAGGTCGTCCGCACCAGCAACATCGTCATCCAGTGCAAGCACGGCATATCCCATGGCGGCAAATCTCGTCATGTGATGCCAGCCGCGCACAGGCCGATCGATGTCGTGGAACATCAGGCACAGCGGCACAAACTCGGATGCCCGGGCATGGCCTAAGGGCTCAATCAAACGACCGTGTACGACATACCCGCCGAGCTCAATGGAAACCTCAGAGTAGCGCGCGCACGGATTGGCGAAATCAATCGCCGTAACAGTCAGCCCGCAAACCTCAAGGTCCGAAGCGGCTGTCTCTAATTCGGAAACATCCGCCGAAGCATCGCCGTGCCAACCCCGGAAATCAGAGAGCCTTGACGAAACCGTTCCAGGCATCTCCGCGAGCCCGGGGACGATCAGCTCGTCGATATTGCTCTCGCACTTAGACATGAGCCTCCCCTCCCTCGCAGAAAAACGGAATGATCAGATCGTCAAAGTCCTGAATCTCCTCGTGGCCAAAGCCCTCAAAGAACTCGCGTCGCTTCTCACAGGCCAGATTGTTGTAGACCGCAAACTGCGTCGCCGGCGGACAGACGATATCGGCTGTGCCCGTGCCAAACAGCACGGGGCATTTGACCATGGGGGCAAAGTTCTTGGAATCGAAGTACGCCAGTTTGGCATAGGCCTCCTCAATACGAGTCGAGTCCTCGTCAAACCAACGCGACCAATAGCGCAGGCCTTCATAAGCGATATCGTCGGCATCCAGATCCCAAACAAGGCGGAAATCCGACAGGAAGGGATAGAGGATGGCAGCGCGATTGATAAGCTCACTATTAAGCGCGCAGGTCGCAATGCCCAAACCGCCGCCCTGCGATGCGCCGTTCACAAATACGCGGGAAAGATCGATGCCCTCGAGCTCGCGAACAATACGGCACAGAATGCGGATATCCTGGTGCAAGCGGACATAGTAAAGATTGGCCGGGTCGCCGTCGATACCGGCGACGATATGCCCAGCAACCGTCGTGCCTTCAAATCCACCAATATCCTCGGAGGGGCCACCCTGGCCAGGACAATCGAGAGCGATGAGTGCCATGCCCATGCCCGCAAACGACGCCTGCTCGAACCAGCTGCGGCTTGCACCCGGATAGCCGTGGAACTGTAGCACCAGCGGCACGGGCTCGTCCGAAACCGGCTGGAGATACTTGGCATGCAGGCGTGCACCGCACATGCCGGTATACCAGAGGTCGAAAAACCGACAGGTCGCGGAATCCGCAACCGAAGCCGCCTCAATCGCATAGTCGAGCTCGACGGCGTCGGCCTCGGCCATGCGGTCCTTCCAAAAGAGATCGAAATCCGATGGACGGGGCATAGCGCCTCGATATTCACCAAATTGCTGTTGTAGCTCCTGAGCACTTGGCATGGCTCGTGAACCCAACCTTTCGAAATCGCAACGGAGGTGCGCCCGGCAAGGGAACCGGGCGCACGGGAGGGAAAGCGAGGCTACTCGCCGAGCTTGGGATGCAGCAGCGACGGCGCAGCGCCGAGCAGCATCTTGGTGTAGGGGTCCTGAGGGTGCTGGAAGACCTGCTTGGCCTCGCCCTGCTCGACGATCTTGCCGCCATTCATAACGATGATGTCGTCAGAGATATAGCGGACCGTCTGGATGTCATGGCTGATGAACACCATGGCCAGGCCGAGCTCCTTCTTAAGGTCGGTCAGCAGGTTCAGAATCTGCGCGCGGACCGAAACGTCCAGAGCCGAGGTGGGCTCGTCGGCGATGATGGCATCGGGGTTCAGCGACAGGGCGCGCGCAATTGCGACGCGCTGGCGCTGGCCGCCCGAAAGCTGGCCGGGAAGAACCTCGGCGGCGGAGCTGGGCAGACCGGTGAGCTCCAAGAGCTCCTTGACGCGCTTCTCCTGCTCGGCCTCGGTACCCAGGTTGTGGACGCGCATGGGGTCGAGCAGTTGCTCGCGAACGACCATGCGGGGATTGAGCGCCGTGGCCGGGTTCTGGAACACGACCGAGATGACGCGACCCATGTGGCGACGGTCCTCGGCGGTACGTTTGGTAACGTCCTTGCCCTTAAAGTAGACCTTGCCGCTCGTGGGGGCCTGCAGGCCGCACATGACGTTGGCGGTGGTGGACTTTCCGCAACCGGACTCGCCGACGATGCCGATGGTCTGTCCGGGCATGAGCTTAATCGTTACACCCTGGACGGCGTGAACCAGGTTGGGGTGCAGAATCGAGCCGGTACGGGTCCTAAAGGTGACGTGGACGTCATCAAGGAAGATGATCGGCTCGACGCCGTTGACTGCGGTCTCGCTCATCTACATCACCTCCGCGTGAGGGGTCAAACCATTTGCCTTGAGCACCTCGTCGGGGAGCTCGGAATAGAAGTGCTCGGTGCCGGGCACGCGCTTGAAGACCGGACGGGTGTCCAGGCCAATGCGCGGATGGCTCGAGCGGGGTGCGAAGCGATCGCCCTTGGGGAAATCGCGCGGGCTCGGAACGGCGCCGGGCACCTGGTGCAGGCGGCCCGAACCGCTCTCGATGGACAGGACGGAACCCAGAAGGCCGCGGGTGTACTCGTGAATCGGGTTGGTGAGCAGCTCCTTGGTGGGCGCCTGCTCGATAACCTGGCCGGCGTACATAACCGTGATGTTATGAGCGACCTCGGCGACCAGTGCCAGGTCGTGCGAAACGAAGATCATGGCAAAGCCGAGCTTGGCCTGAAGATCGTTAAGCAGCTTGATGACCTGCTTCTGGACGGTAACGTCCAGAGCGGTCGTGGGCTCGTCGCAGATGACCAGTTTGGGGTCGCGGGTAAGGGCCATAGCGATCAGAACGCGCTGACGCTGACCACCGGAAAGCTCATGCGGATAGCTCTCGAGCGTACGCTTGGGGTCGAGGCCCACGAGCTCCAGGAGCTCCTCGGCGCTACGGGTACCGCCGCGCTTGGTGAGCTGCTTCATCTGGGCGGAAATGAGCATGGAGGGGTTGAGCGAGGACAGGGCGTCCTGATAGACCATGGCGATATCGGTACCGCGCAGGCCGAACCACTCCTTCTTGCTCATCTTGAGCAGGTCGCGGCCCTCCCAGAGGACCTCACCGGAAAGATGCTCGTCATCGTCGGTCAGGCCCATGATGGCCAGCGTGGTGATGGACTTACCGCAGCCGGACTCACCGACCAGGCCCATGGTCTGGCCAGGACGGACATCAAAGTTGACATGATCGACGACGTTGATATCACCGTGGTGCTCAAACTGGATGCAGAAATCACGGACCGAAAGGATCGGCTCAACGGACTCATCGGGCACATGGCGGTCGTTACGCTTGAGCTCGACATCGCGCAGGGCGCCAAGACGGGCGGACAGGGACTGAGCCTGCTCCTTGTAAGCGCGAACGGGGTCGGAGACCAGCAGGTCGGCCTCGCGGCGCTTGGAGGAATCGGTCGGATCCAGGGCGGCGGAGGGAGCAGCGGCCATGGCGTCGGTAATGCCCTCGGAGAGGATGTTGAGCGCCAGGCAGGTGATCATGATAGCCAGACCCGGGAACAGCGCCTGCCACCAACGGCCAGCGAGCACGCCACCGCGGGCGTCGGCGAGGATGTTGCCCCAGGTAGCGGTGGGCTCCTGGATACCAGCGCCGATAAAGGTCAGCGAGGCCTCGAAGATGATGGCGTCGGCGACCAGGGTAACGGTGAAGACCATGATCGGGGCGATGCAGTTACGCAGAACATGCTTGATCAAAATCCACGGAGCCTTGGCGCCGGAAACGATGACCGCGCGGACATAGTCCTCGCCGTACTCGGACACGATGTTGGCGCGCACGATACGGGCAATCTGCGGAGTGTACATAAAGCCAATGGCGAAGATGATCGACGGCACGGAATTGCCCAGGATGGAGACGAAGACGGCAGCGAGGGCGATGCCCGGGATGGACATGATGATGTCCAGGATGCGCATGATCGCCTCGGAAACGGACTTGCGCGAAACCGCCGCGAGGGCGCCCACGACCGAGCCGCAGACCAGAGCCATGGCAGTAGCACCGAAGCCGATGATCAGCGAGTAACGGCCACCGTAAAGCATACGCGACAGGATGTCGCGGCCCTTATCGTCGGTACCGAAGATAAATCCATTGCCGGGAGCCTGGCGAGCAGTGAAAATCTCGACCGGGCTATAGGGGGCAAGAAGGGGCGCCAGAATCGCGGTCAGGGCGACCAACACCAGCACGACGGCGGCAATCTTAGAAGACAGCGTCATCTTCTTCCAGCCACCGAGCTTGAGCCCCTTGGAGGCAGCCTTCTCGAGCTGCTCGGTTTGCTTCTCTCGAATCTTTACCATAATCTACACCGTCCTGATGCGCGGGTTGATGAGCAGGTAGAGCATGTCAACCACGATGTTGATGATGATGAAGGCAAGAGCAACGACGATGACGACGCCCTGAACCAGGTTCGCCTCGTTGCCCTGAACGCCCTGCAGAATCGCAGTACCCATGCCGGGGAGGTTGAAGATGACCTCGATGACGACGGCGCCGCCCATAAGGTAACCGATCTTAAGACCGAGGGTGGTGACCGGGGTGATCAGCGCGTTGCGCAAAACGTTGATGCCGACGACGACCTTCTCGGGAACGCCGGCGCCACGGGCCATGCGGACGTAGTCCTTGTCGAGCTCCTCAACCATGGCCGTACGCACGATACGAGTCATCTGGCCCGTCAGCGGGAATGCCAGAGCGATAGCGGGCATGATCATACGTCCCAGATAGCCAGCCGGGTTGGTGGTGAAGTGAGGCAGAGCACCGGATGCCGGGAGCACCTTAAGGTAGGAAGAGAACAGCAGAATCAACAGAACGGCAAGCCAGAACGACGGGGTTGCCAAGCCGGCGATGGAAAAGACGCGGATCACTTGGTCCGGCCATTTATCGCGATACAGTGCCGCGATGACGCCGAGCAAAAACGAGACGACCGCGCCGATGGCAAGACCGATGAAGGTCAGCTGCATCGTGACGGGCAGGGCCGTGGAGATGCGCTTGGCAACGGAGTTGCGAGCAGCACCATAGGTGCCCATGTCACCATGGATCAGATCGCCCATGTAGCGCACGTAGCGCACGGGCCAGGGGTCGTCCAGACCATACTTCTCATGGTACTCGGCAACCGCCTCGGGCGAGGCACCGTCACCCAACGCCGTATAGGCGGGGTCGGTCTTGGAGAACGACATAAGGAAGAACACCAGGACGGTGACGCCCAATGCCATGATCGGCAGCGCCACGAGACGCCTTCCAATCAAACGTAGAAAGTTGTTCACGTTCTCTCCCCTTTCTTTTGTCGGTAGGACCAACTGGTATATGAGTATGGATACTCATTACAAGACCCGAGCGACATCGAGGCCGCCCGGGTCTTTGTTTCAACTATGAGGACGTTGCCTTACGACCGACGCCCCACATATGACTCAAACGAGTCTTAGGCCTTGACGGTCGCGACGCCCCTGAAGGACATGCTCGTCGTGCCGATGCCCTTGAAGCCATCGAGGGCCTCGCCGTTGGGCGCGGTAGACGGATCGTCCCAGGAAGCGGAGACGGTCTTGACGTGGACAACGGGGTACAGAACAGCGTTGTCGGCGATGATGTCGAAGCACTCGTTCCACTTCTTCTGCTGCTCGTCGCCCTCGGCGGCAAGAGCCTCGTCCATGAGACCGTGGAGCTTCTCCCACTCAGCGGACTCCTTCCACGGGCAACGGGTCTGCATCCAGACGTTGTCGCCGTACCACCAGTTGAGCAGCAGGTCGGGGTCAGCGCCGAAGCAGGACGGATCGCCAGGGGCAAGGAGGATATCGTAGGCCTCGCCGCCGTCGATGGCAGCGTAGGTGGCCGGCGAGGTATCGGTCTGGATGGTCACCTCGAAGCCGAGAGCGTCGAGGTCGTTCTTGACCTGGGCGGCCATGCCCTTAATCTGCTCGTTGTCGGTGGTGCGCAGGGTGATGGCACCCGGGGTGATGCCGGACTCCTCGATGAGCTTCTTGGCCTTCTTGGCGTCGGTCTTGTACACCGTGGAAGCCTCATGATAGTTGGTGAAGCTCTTGGGCAGGTAGCAGCTGGCAGCGGTGGCAAGGCCGGCGAAGGTGTTGGTGATCATCTTCTCGGTGTCGAGCGCGTACATGACGGCCTGACGGACCTTGACGTTGTTCCAAGGCTCCTTGGCGACGTTGAACATGATGAAGCGGGTGCCGAAGCCCTGGACGTTGTCGATCTTGCAGCCAGCGCTCTCGAGCTGGTCGACGGCGTCAGCGGTGACGAGCTCCATAACGAGCGTGGAGCCTTCCTGCTGGGCGGTAACGCGAGCGGTGGGGTCGGTCAGGATGCTGTACTGGATCTTCTTATCCTCGGCAGTATACTCACCGTTGTACTCGGGGTTGGGAACCAGGGTAATCTCGGTATCGGAGATAGAGTCGTACATCCAGGGGCCGGAACCGATCGGCTGCTTGGCGCGATCCTCCTCGGACTGAGTAGCCGGGGTAACACGGATGATGGCCAGACGATCCTTGAGCAGGGAGAAGTTGGGGACCTTGGTCTTGACCGTTACAGTGCTGGCATCCTTGGTCTCGATGGACTCGAAGGGCTGGAAGAACGGAGCATAGGTAGCGGAAGCAGCGCAAGCGGTGTAGGAAGCGACGACGTCGTCAGCAGTGACCTCGGTACCATCGGAGAACTTGGCGCCCTTGCGGATGGTGACCTCGAAGGTAGTGTCGTCCACGGACTTGGGATCGTCGGTGGCGAGCTCGTTGAAGGTGCTGTAGTCGTGGTAATCGATGCCGTAGAGACCCTCGACGACGTGCCAGTTAGCACCCAGGCCCACAGCGGAGCCGGTGCTGGCGGGATCGAAGCTGGACGGAGCGTAAGCGGAACCGGCGGTGATCACGCCGCCGCCACGGTTAGCGGAATCGGTGGAACCGGAAGCGGAACCCTCGTCGTTAGAGCTGCCACCGCAGCCGGTGAGACCAAGCCCTGCGACAGCAGCGACGCTGCCGGTGAGGCCGAGGAACGAACGCCTGGACATACCCTTGTTGATGATGGCCATGTCTTCTCCTATCAATAGAGAATCTTACTCGGGAGCATCTAGACTTGCCCCCGCGCAACTTGCGGACGATATATACCTTACCTACCGACGAACCCAACTGAGGTGCCGCGCTCGGCGACCGATACATACATACGCTTGAACGGTATTTACTACCGTTCACCGAATTCATTGACAAACGATTCGCCAGACAGTATGTATCGACGAGGTGAGATATCAGTCATCGTCAACCCGCAGGATAGCAGGGTTGTTCACCATGGCTAGTCAAACGTTTTAGCGTTAATAAAACCCGAAATCGACAGGTAATCGCCGCGAAATAAATGATTGAAAATCGGCCAATCATGTATATCAGTTGTTTAGAAGCACGTTTAGTTTTCGGAACGGTTGGCCAATGCCTGGGCGCGTTCGGCATTCCATGCAACAAGTGCCTCGTGGACCGCTTTGGCGACATCGGCCGGAACGCCTCGAACTTCCGCGATCTCTTGCTCGCTCGCCGCGCGCAAACGCTTCATCGAGCCAAAATGGCGCATAAGGGCACGTTTTCTGGTGGGTCCCACGCCTGGAACGTCATCGAGTACCGAAACCGTCATGGCTTTATCGCGCAATTCGCGATGGAACGTGATGGCAAAACGGTGCGATTCATCGCGAACCTGTTTAATTAGATAGAGCGAAGCAGACCCGGTCGGCAGCACGACGGGAGTCTCGTCCCAAGGCACGAAAACCTCCTCATCGGCCTTCGCCAAGCCACAAACTGGTATATCGAGCCCAAGAGCCTCAAGTTGCTTGATCGCAGCGGTCAATTGCGGCTTACCGCCATCGACAACGAGCAAATCGGGGCGCGATCCAAAGCGCTCGTCGGCCATGCGCTCGGGAGCATAGCGTCGTCCCAAAACCTCGGACATCGACACGAAGTCGTTTGCCTCGTCCAATTCGGCCTGAATTTTAAAACGACGGTACTGGCTCTTGTCGGCGCGTCCGTTGGTAAACACCACCATCGAGGCGACGGTAAAGGTTCCGTGCAGCGTCGAGATATCGAAGCACTCGATACGCATCGGCGGCGCTGGCAGCGCCAGCGCGCTTTCGAGCTCCAGGAGCGCCTGATTGGTGCGGTCGTCAGCGTACCCCGTTCGCATCATGTAGCGCATGAGGGCATGGCGCGCATTTTTGGATGCCATATCGAGCAAACGGTGCTTTTCGCCACGCTGCGGCCTATGGAGATGGCAGGAACGCTCGCGCTTGCCCGCAAGCCATTCCCCCAGCGCCTCCGCATCCTCAAGCTCGACGGAAAGGTTGACCTCAGCTGGAATATCAGCCGTCTCGTCGTAATAGCGCTTAAGAAAGCCCGACTGGAGCTCTTCCTCGTCAACATCAAGACCCTTGTCGAGAATGAACTCGCAGGTGCGAACTGTTCGGCCCTCGCGAACGACGAAGACGCAAGCGGCGGAGATGGTCTCCTCGCGATAGAACCCGATGACATCGATATCGACACTGGAGGGAAAAACGACTTGCTGACGATCGTCCAGACCCCTGATGACCTCCAAACGACGTTTGACGCGTGCCGCGCGCTCAAAGTCGAGCGCCTCGGCGGCATCCGTCATCTCGGAGGTCAGCTCATCGACGACATCCTTGCGATGGCCCGACAAAAAGCGCTCGACACGCTTGACGTTCTTGGCATAGTCTGCCGGGGAAATCGCGCCGACACACGCACCCGGGCCGCGCCCGACATGGTAGTCAAAGCAGGGACGCCCGTTTTGCGCGCAAATCATATTGACGATGTCTTCCTCGCCCTTGTGGGACTCAACGATACGGCGACAACGACGCCACTCCGCACAGGATGCGGAGCAGATGGGAATAACCTTGCGCAGCGTATCTATCGTCTCACGTGCCGCACGGCTATCGGTATAGGGTCCAAAATAGCGCGTTCCCGGCTTATGACGCTCACGCGTATATTTGATAGCGGGATACAGGTCGCCCTTTGTAATGGCGATAAAGGGGTAGCTCTTGTCATCCTTGAGGTCGACGTTAAAGTACGGATGGTACTGACCAATCAAATTGCGCTCGAGCACCAACGCCTCATGCTCGGTCTCCACCACGATATAGTCAAAGCTCGCCACCAGCTGCATCATCAGCGGAATCTTTTGACGCTCATCCTGCAGTGTCACGTATTGACGCATGCGGGCGCGTAGGTTTTTCGCCTTGCCCACGTAGATGACATCGCCCTTGGCATCCTTCCAAAGGTAGCATCCGGGCTGTGTGGGAACGCGCGAAACCTGCTCGGCAAGCGTTGGAATGTTGTCGTGACCGGCCACGCGCACCTACTTGCGACGAAGCAGCGCCGAGACCTCGGGCATCTTAAGGACGACGGCAAGGCCAAAGGTAACAGCAAGCGAGACGACACCCGCAACGCAAACATAGCCAAGAGTAATCAGAATCGAACCGCCAAGCGCCCCGACAAAGTGCTCAAGCGCCCACATGACGCCGGCGCCTGCGGCAGCACCCAGGCCACCGAGCAAAAGGCCAAAGAAACCGCCATGTAGGATAGATTTGACCTGAAGGCCACGCAGACGACGACGCAGCCACCACAGCGAACAACCGACCAAGATCACGTAGTCGACGACATACGAAAGCGCGATTGCCGGCATGCCGAAGCCCAGCACAACGCCAAACAGCAGAACCGAGCCGGCCTGGCCGATGGCAGAATACAGGCAATAGCGGCTATAGGGCTTCATGTCGAGCAAGGCAGAGAAGCTCTTCTGCATCAACACGACCACGCCGTAGAGCGGCAGCGAGAGCGCCAGGTAGACAAGGTACTCGGACACCAGCGTCACGCCGGATTCATCGAACTTGCCAGCACAGTAGATCATGTTGAGCGGACGCGCGAAGACAATCAGGTACAGCGCGAACGGAATCAGGAAGAACAGCATCTGGGCGACGCCACGCGAAATGCCCGTGCGAACGCTGTCGTAATCCTTCTCCTGTGCGTCGTGAGAGAGCTCGGTATAGAGCGCCGTCGAAAGCGAGGCGGCAATCAGCGCGTAGGGCAGCGTGTACCACAGGCGCGCATAGGCGATGACGGAAGGACCAGTCTCGGGCTGGACCACCAGCGCGGCAGCGTTGGTGATAGAAGTCGAGACAAACATGCACACCGTGGCGAGCAGCGTCGGGATACCGAGCGCAATCGTCTGCCGCAGTGCGGGGTCCTTAAAGTCGATATGGATATGGGGATGCACGCCGTGCTTGCCAAGCGCGGGGATCTGACATGCCATCTGAACAAAGACACCGAGGGTCGTACCGGCCGCAATCAAGATGATGCCGGCACGTTCGCCAAACTGTGCGGACACGGGCGCAAAACCCATAAAGCTCGCAATGACGATCACATTGTTGAGGACCGGAGCAAACGTCGACCAGAAGTAGTCGCGGTGTGCGTTGAGAACGCCCGAGAACACCGAGCCCAAACCATAAAACAGAATCTGGATGGCAAAGAAACGGAACATGAACGCAGCGGTATCCATGCTGCCGCCGTCACCCGAAAGGAACGATTGCGTCCAGATAAAGCCCGGGGCGAACACGGTCCCCAGCAACGAAATGCCACCCAGCACCAAAAGCAGAATGCCGAGCAGGTTGCCCACGTACTCGTTTGAGGCCTCGCGACCCTGCTCACGCCTCACGCCCATGTACACGGGCAAAAACGCCGTCACGAGCATGCCGCCCATCACGAGTTCGTAGAGCATATTGGGCAGGTTGTTGGCGACCTGATAGGAGGACGAGAGTAGCGACATGCCGATAGCGGCCGCCATTGCCCACGTGCGGATAAAACCGGTGACGCGAGACACGATAGTCAGGATGGTCATAAGCCCGGCGGAACGACCAACCGTGGAGTAGTCCGACGAGCCCATGTCGTCAGTGTCATCTCGCGACGAAGAAGCTTCGGATGAGGGTGTCTGAGGCGCAGATTCTTTTGCAAAATGAGCTCCGCGCTTCAATTCTTCCTGCGGCATCGCTCAGTCCTCTCTCGTAATCGCGGCAACCGTCGCCCCGCAAAATGCAATTAAATCATCGGGTGCAAGCTCGAGCTGATAACCACGCTTGCCTCCCGAAATAAAAATGGTATCCCAAAGGACACATGTCTCATCAATGAGCGTCCGGTAGCGTTTTTTCATACCGACCGGGCTGCAGCCGCCGCGAACGTAGCCAGTCGCCGCAAGCAAATCCTTCACATGCATCATGGCCAAGGACTTCTCCCCCGCGGCACGCGCGGCGGACTTTAGATCGAGCTCGTCGGCAACAGGGATGCAGCACACGACATAGTCGTTGGACGGTGTCACACAGACCAAAGTCTTAAATCCTTGACCGGGCTCCTCGCCAAGCTGCTCCGAAATCGCGACCCCCAGGCCCACCGACTCATCGCCATCGTCTTCGTACGTATGTAGAACATAGGAAATGCCGGCGCTTTCCAGCTCGCGCATCGCATTGGTTTTTGGCGTCTTTACAGCCTTTGCCATGACATATCCTTTCCCTCGCATTCGGACGCAAGGATTAAGTATATGTCCAATTCGGCTGCATACGTCACTTCGGCACAGCAAGCGCCATCGAATCACAAGGAGTCGATGGCGCCCATAAACTGAATCGCCTATTTATTGAGCATCAAGTTGAGCCTGGCGCTCCCGGTCACGCCTGAGCAACGGCGCCAAAAACTTGCCCGTATAACTCTGCGGACAGTCCGCAACCTGCTCCGGTGTACCCGAAACCACGACGGTTCCGCCGCCGTTACCGCCCTCGGGACCCATATCGATCAGGCGGTCGGCAACCTTGATGACATCAAGGTTGTGTTCAATCACCAGCACCGTGTTGCCCGCATCGACCAAGCGCTGCAGTACATCGAGCAGCTGGCGGACGTCCTCAAAATGAAGGCCGGTCGTCGGCTCGTCCAAAATATAGAACGTCTTGCCCGTCTGGCGTCGATGAAGCTCCTTGGCGAGCTTCACACGCTGCGCCTCGCCGCCCGAAAGCGTCGTGGCGGGCTGGCCCAGGCTCACGTAGCCCAAGCCTACATCGTACAGCGTCTGGAGCTTGCGCTTAATCTGCGGGATATTCCCAAAGAAGGCCAGCGCCTCGGTAACGCTCATGTCGAGCACGTCCGAGATGGTCTTGCCACGATAGGTGACCTCGAGTGTCTCGCGGTTGTAGCGTTTACCGCCGCAAACTTCGCAGGGAACGTAGATATCGGGAAGGAAGTGCATCTCGATCTTGATCTGTCCGTCGCCCTTGCACGCCTCACAGCGCCCGCCACTCACATTAAAGGAGAAACGACCTGGCGAGTAGCCGCGCGCCTTCGACTCCGGCGTACTCGCAAACAGTGCGCGAAGATCATCCCACAGGCCGATATAAGTAGCAGGGTTGGAACGCGGCGTGCGGCCAATCGGCGACTGGTCGATATCAATAACCTTATCGATACACTCGATGCCCTCGATTTTTTTATACGGACCCACAGGGCGCGTCGAACGGTGAATAGCATTCGTAAGGGCAGGCGCAATGGTGTCGGTAACCAGGGAGCTCTTGCCCGATCCCGACACGCCGGTAACAACCGTAAGCGTACCAAACTCGATCTTGGCGGTAACGTTTTTGAGGTTGTTGGCTCGAGCGCCCGTAATTTTAAGGCAGCCACGACCGGGCTTGCGCCGTTCATCAGGCACCCGGATCATTCGTTTGCCGGTCAGATAAGCGCCCGTCATCGACTCAGGACAAGCCATGATATCGGCAGGCGTTCCCGCCGCGACTACGTGTCCGCCGTTGACGCCGGCGCCGGGCCCCATGTCGATCACGTAGTCGGCGGCACGGATTGTATCCTCGTCGTGTTCGACGACGATAACGGTATTGCCGATATCGCGCAGGCGCTCGAGCGTCTTAATCAGGCGCTCGTTGTCACGCTGATGAAGACCGATCGAGGGCTCATCCAGAATATAGAGCACGCCCATGAGACCCGCGCCGATCTGCGTTGCCAGGCGAATACGCTGCGCCTCGCCACCAGAAAGCGTCGCCGAGGCACGATCGAGCGTCAGATAGTCGAGTCCAACATCGACCAGAAAACGCAAGCGCTCCAGGATTTCCTTGACGATGCGCCCGCCGATAAACTGTTGGCGCTCGGTGAGCTCCAGGCCCTCAAAAAAAACGAGCGACTCACGGCACGACAGGCAACAAACCTCGTAAATGGACTTGCCGCCCACGGTGACGGCGAGCATCTCAGGGCGCAAACGAGCGCCGTGGCAGCTCGAGCACGGTTCCTCGCGAATGTACTTCTCCAAGCGCGCCTTGGTGTTCTCGTTCGTCGTCTCGGTATAGCGTTCGTACAGAATGTTGCGAACGCCCGAAAACTTGGTATCCCACTGGCTGCGACGTCCGTCGAGCTTTTGGTAGTCGACCGAGATCTTCGTATCGCCCAGGCCATCCAAGAATGCACGACGCACGCGAGGGGGCAAGTCCTCCCACGGCGTATCGGTGCTCACCTTAAAGTGTTTGCAGACCGCAGCAAAAATCTGCGGATAGTAGTTCGAATTGCCGAACAGGCTACCAAAGACTCCGTCGGCAATGGACTTCGAGGGGTCCTCGATCAGCGCCTCGGCATCAACGGTTTTCTTAAAGCCCAGGCCGTCGCACTCAGGACATGCGCCATAGGGAGCGTTGAACGAAAAATCACGCGGCTGAAGATCGTCAATGGAGTGACCATGCTCCGGGCACGCCAAGGCCAACGAATACTCCAGCAGCTCGCCCTCGGTCCCCTCGGGAGCATCACGATTGGGCAGCATGTACACGTTTACATTGCCGTGAGCCAGCGCGGTCGCCTGCTCAACAGACTCGGCGATACGGCCCAGAGAGTTCTCACGGATCACGATGCGATCGACCACGACCTCGATATCGTGCTTGAACTTCTTGTCCAGATCGATCGGATCGTCGAGCGAGCGCACTTCACCGTCGACACGCACGCGGCTAAAGCCCTCGGCGCGAAGGTCCTCAAACAGTTTGGTGTACTCGCCTTTTCGCCCGCGCACCACCGGTGCCAGCACAAACGCGCGGCGGCCCTCCCCCGCCGCCAAGACCTTGTCGGCAACCTGGTCGGTCGTCTGACGCTCAATGACGCGGCCGCATTCGGGGCAGTGCGGGGTGCCCACACGGGCGAACAGCAGGCGCAGATAGTCATAAATCTCGGTTACGGTGCCAACCGTCGAGCGAGGGTTTTTAGACGTCGTCTTTTGGTCAATCGACACCGCCGGCGAAAGGCCGTCGATTGAATCCAAGTCGGGTTTGTCCATCTGGCCCAAGAACTGGCGCGCATAGCTCGAAAGGCTCTCAACGTATCGACGCTGGCCCTCGGCATAGATAGTGTCAAATGCCAGCGAACTCTTGCCCGAGCCAGAAAGACCGGTAATGACCACGAGTTGGTCACGCGGAATGGAAACATCGATATCACGGAGGTTGTGCTCACGAGCGCCGCGAATAACGATAGAAGAATCAGACATGGAAGCTCCTTGCCTCCTATTGCATCGAATCATACTGTCGATGAGTTTAGCGCACTCGACGCGCACAGATGTTCGTAATACAAGATTCGCAGACCTTTAGCTTTGCGTATCGGGCGCTTTGTTTCTCGAAATGCCGTGGAAAGGTTACAGTAATCTAATACTGAACTTAATTTGCCGTAACAGAGGAACGTCCATGACCGAAGATATCCCCCTTGAAATCACTTCGAGTGACATGGCCAATCTGCCCATATTCATCGCCATCCTTATCGTGGCCACCGTCGTCGTGCGCGTGTATTTTTCAATCAAACACAATGAAAAGCCACCCATTGCCCGCGTCTTTTGGTGCGCGACGCTCCTCATCCCGCTCGGCATGGTAGCTGCATGGATTACGAATCAATTGCTCGTAAATGAGGACAGTTCCCTATGGGTCCTTTCTTATTCGGCGCTCGGTGCTGCCGCCGTCATACTTCTTGTCGAGCCCTTGGTTTCGGGACTTATCGACCAAACCGATCTTGCGACGGGAACGGTTGCCTGTATTTGCCGTGACATCCTTGTCATCGCCGCTGTTTCAGCGCTCTCGTTCGTTTCACTCGAAATTGCCTGCAACGAAACGTTCTATCGCATTCCCGCCAACTCATTCGGGTTTTCCGTCGGGCTGCTCGCGACGGTTCTGCTCTCCCTTTATTTGCTGGGACAGCGTCATGGAGGCGTCATGGCCCTCGTGCCCGTCGCCTGTTGCATCCTTGGCATTGCCGAGCACTTCGTCATAACGTTTAAAGGCGAGGCCATCCTGCCAAGCGATATCTTGGCCCTTGGCACCGCAATGGAAGTGAGCGAGGGATACGAGTTTACCTTTACCGCCGGAATCGTAACCTCTCTAGCCCTGCTGGAGATTTCCCTGGGGCTTCTTTCGCTTATCCGACCGAAAAAGCTCCGTACGCCCACCCATGTCTTCCCCGCAATCGCCGCTAACCTCTGCGCTTTTCTGCTAGTGACCGTTGTGGGGCTCTCGGGCTTTTCCAGCATCGACTTGGAGCAGGCGCTGAATTTTGGATTTGACCGTTGGCAGCCCATCACCACGTATGCGTCTCAGGGTTTTATCACTTCGTTCACCGAAATGGTCAACGAGTTGCCCATTGAGAAGCCCGAAGACTATACGCCCGATGAGGCGCAGAGCATCGAGCAGGAGCTCGCCGCCACCTACGACAGCACGTATGGCTCGAGCGAGCAGCGCGCGGCGGCTGTTGCCCAGTTCAATGAAATCAAGCCGACGATTGTTGCCGTCATGAATGAGAGTTTTAGCGACCTTTCGTGCTTTGAGCAGCTCCAGGCGGCCGGGTACACCGGCCCCGCATTCTACAACTCGCTTCCCGACACACTTGTTCGCGGCACCATGCTCGCTTCGGTCGCCGGTGGCGGAACGGCGAACTCCGAATTCGAATTTTTGACCGGAGCGACAACGGCCTTTGTCGGATTAGGCAAAATCCCCTATCAGCTGTATCAGATGAATGGCGTCAACAGCCTGGCAAAGGACCTTAAAGAGCTTGGGTATACCGCTACCGCTATGCACCCGCAAAACCCCGTCAACTACCATCGAGATAAAATCTATCAGCAGCTGGGCTTTGGAGACTTTCTTTCAATCGGCGATTTCGAAGGTGCGCCCTGTTACCATGCCGGCGTATGCGACTACGCCACCTACGACAAGATACTCGACCTGCTTAGAACCGACGAAGCCCCGCAGTTCATCTTTGACGTCACGATGCAAAATCACGGCGGCTACGACTATGGCACCGTTCCCGCCGAAGAGTTGACAAACTATTGGGTCGAGGGAGCCAGCGAGGGCGCCAATAGCGCGCTCAATACCTATCTTACTTGCATCAACGCATCCGACCGGGACCTCGAGTACTTTATCAACGAGCTCCGCAATATCGGCAGACCGGTTGTCCTTGTCTTTTTTGGCGACCATCAGCCGAGCGCCGCAACGGCTCTCAACGACGAGCTGTACCCTCAGGAAGATACGGCAAGCCACGCTTTCCGTATCTATCAGTCGACATATTTTGTCTGGGCTAACTATGAAATCGCCGGCAATACCGAGCTCAACGTCTACGACACCGTCGGGGCAAACGAGGTTGCAGCCATTACCCTTAATAAGATCGGCGCCCCGCTCACCGACTATCAAAAGGCTCTGCTTGCAACAAGGTCAGATGTGCCCACCATCAATGTCGCCGGCTACCTTGGTGCCGACGGGCTGCGCTACGACTTGGAATCTGAAGACAGCCCATACGCCTCGACGATCGACAAGCTGCAGCGCATGCAATACCTCGAGTTCGCCAGCAAAGTTCAGTAAGCCCGCCCATTCGCTTGGACCCATCGTATTGCAAGCACGCTCGGCCCAAATGCATCGTAAATGACTCCCGCTCGCAAACGAGGGTACAATGACGCTCGTGTCACATCACGGGGCCCCGGCCCCAACATATACAAAGGAGTCATACATGGGTTGCGAGCACGCACAGGCCGCCGGCGGACAAACGTCGCCGTCGCAATTTGAGGAGAATACGCTGTCCGAGGTCAAACGCGTCATCGCCGTGCTTTCCGGCAAGGGCGGTGTCGGCAAGTCGTTTGTCACCGGTGCCATCGCCACCGAGCTTGCCCGTCACGGCCACAAGGTCGGCGTCCTCGATGCCGACATCACCGGTCCCTCTATCCCCAAGATGTTCGGTATGAGCGGACGCCACGTCCATGCCCTTGGCAACCTCATGCTGCCTGAAATCTCCGAGCACGGCGTCAAGGTCATGAGCTCCAACCTGCTGCTCCAAAACGAGACCGACCCCGTCCTTTGGCGCGGTCCGGTCATCGCAGGCGCCATTAGGCAGTTCTGGAGCGAGACCTCGTGGGGCCCCATCGACTACCTGCTGGTCGACATGCCTCCGGGAACAGGCGACGTCGCGCTCACCGTCTTCCAGTCACTGCCCGTCGACGGCATCGTTATCGTCACGAGCCCGCAGGATCTGGTCTCGATGATCGTCGCCAAGGCGGTCAACATGGCCGAGAAGATGAACGTCCCCATTCTGGGCATCGTCGAGAACATGAGCTATATTGAGTGCCCCGACTGCGGCAAGAAGATCGAGGTCTTTGGCAAGAGCAAGCTCCCCGAGGTCGCAGAGCGCTATAACCTCGACATCTTGGGCACGCTTCCCATCAATCCGTCACTCGCCGAGGCCTGCGATAAGGGCGAGGTCGAGACCGCGCTGCCCGATGGCATGTTGCCCAAGGCAGTCTCTGCCGTCGAGGCTATTACCCCGCACGAGACCGACGAGGCCTAAGTGAACACGAGCGCCTTCTATGACGTCCTGGTAATCGGCGGCGGGGCTTCAGGCCTCGCCGCCGCCATTATGGCCGCACGTGCTGGCAAAAGCGTCTGCATCGTTGAGCGCGATGTCGCCTGCGGCCTTAAGCTCCTTGCGACCGGCAACGGCCGCTGCAACCTCTCCAACGAATCGATTGATCCTCAGCGGTATAACCACCCCGCATTCGTCGAATCTGTCATGGGCCCCCAACCCGAACAAGAGCTTATGGGTTTCTTCTCCTCGCTGGGCATCATGACAACCTCCGAGGAAGGCCGACTGTACCCGCGCTCCCTTCGCGCCGAATCGGTGCGCGACGCGCTTCTCAACGTTTGCGACCGCCTAGGTATCACCTTAATCTGCGGAGCCAACGTTGCCTCGGCGCACAAAGCTTCCGAAGGCTGGACACTCCAAATAGACCGTCCAGCGCGGGCACTCAAGGCAAAAAAGCACGACGACCGAAAATCGGAGCTCCGCTCGCTTCGGAAAGCGCTCGCCGATGTCCCTCGCAAGAACGAGGCCCTGCAGGCACATACCGTAATTATCGCCACGGGTGGCAACCCCACCGGTATCGCCGATACGTTTCGCCTCCCCCTCACTTCGCTGCGCCCCATCCTCTGCCCCGTATCGGCAACGGTCGTCGGCGATCGGGCGGCACTCAAGACGTTGGATGGCCTGCGCGTCCGCGCCCGCTTGACGCTCGCCCGCAATCATAATGAGCTCTGGCACGAAGACGGTGAAGTCCTGTTTCGAACCTTCGGTATCTCGGGCGTCGCTGTCTTCAACCTCTCCCGTCGTATCCAGCACGGCGATACGATCTTGCTCGACGTTTTCCCCGACCTCTCCAAAGACGAGCTGCTCGATATGCTCAACCGGCGCGTTGAGCTGCTCGGCTGCTTTTCGCCCCGCGATCCCCGTTGGCTCGACGGCATGCTCGCCCCGCAACTCTCCCGCGTCGTCTGCACAGCGTTCGAGCAGTGCCATCCAGGCTCCAACGATGTCATCCACCTGGTCTCGATCCTCAAGCACTTTAAGTTGCTCGTCGAGGGAACAGCCGAGGAGCGCTCGGCGCAGGTCACGCGTGGTGGCATATCTGTCGAGAGCATCTCAACACCCAGCCTACGCGCGCGCAGCGTTGTCGACGCCCCGCTTTACGTCTGCGGCGAAGCGCTCGACATCGACGCCGATTGCGGAGGCTTTAACCTTGCGTGGGCATGGCTCTCGGGCATTCGCGCTGCAAGCAGCCTGTAGCCGCGCAGTCTATAATCAAAAACGCATTCGGGCCGTCTGGGATACCGGACGGCCTCTTTCTTGCCTCTAAGGAGACCTCGATGATCGAAATCACCCAAGTCAACGTGTCGCTCGATGAAGCCGGCGATGAAAATACCTGCCTCATTGTTGGCAAGCGAGTCGCCAAGCGCATCCTACGTTGCAAGGACTCCGAGATCAAGTCCATCGAACTCCACCGCAAGTCAATCGACGCTCGCAAAAAACGAGACGTCCATTTTATCCTGAGCTTTCGTGTTGAGCTGACTAGTCCCCACCTCGAGCGAGAAGCGGTCGACAGCGTTGCCGAGCGTGACCGCTCGCACGTACGCGCGATAGAAGACGATGAGCCTTCATTCCCCTCCCCCGTCTCCGACGCACCTCAAGAACGCCCTGTCGTTGTCGGCGCCGGATGCGCCGGCCTTTTCGCTGCGCTCACGCTCGCCAAAGCAGGTCTTAAGCCCTTGCTTATCGAGCGCGGCGACCCGGCATTTCGCCGCTCGCAGGCGATCGACCTCTTTCTAAAGGAGCGCATCCTCGACCCCGAGAGCAATATTCAGTTTGGTCTGGGCGGCGCGGGGACCTTCTCGGACGGCAAGCTCAATACGGGAACAAAAAATCCCGCCCATCGCCTTATCCTCGAAACCTTCGTCGAGGCGGGTGCGCCCCGCGATATTCTGTGGGATGCCAAGCCGCACATTGGCTCCGACATCCTTCCCAAGGTTGTCACCGCTATATCCCAGCGCATCGAGCAGCTCGGAGGTGTCGTCCGTTATCGAACGAAGCTCGTCGACATTCGCATCGACGCGTCTGGCGCCATCACCGGTATTGATGTCCAATCGTCCCAAGACGCCGCTTACGAGCCAATCGAGACAAAGCACCTCATCCTCGCCTGCGGGCATTCTGCTCGCGATATTTTTGAGCTCCTTAAGGACCACAACGTGGCCCTCGCACAAAAGACCTTTGCCATGGGCGTTCGCATCGAGCATCCGCAACGCGACATCGACAGAGCCCAATATGGAGCCTCGGCGGGACATCCAGCGCTCGGGGCGGCCCCCTACAAACTTGTTGCCCATCTTCCCAACGGCCGCAGCGTGTTCTCGTTTTGCATGTGCCCCGGCGGACAGGTTGTTGCCGCCTCTTCAGAACCGTGCCATCTGTGCGTCAACGGGGCCAGTCTCAATGCCCGCGACGGACGCAACGCAAATGCCGCCCTGCTCGTTAACGTCACGCCTGAGGACCTTCCCAACGATGACCCGCTCGCCGGCATCGAGCTCCAGCGTGCCTGCGAGGCGGCCGCCTATCGCCTGGGCGGTTCCAACTGGAACGCACCGGCACAACTCGTCGGAGATTTCCTCGCAGGACGCGCCAGCAAGGCGCCCGGAAAGGTAAAGCCCACCTATCCGCTCGGTGTGACCTGGACGGCAATTGACGAAGCCCTACCGCAGCATATCGTCGAGTCGCTCCGCCTGGGACTTCCCCTACTCGGAAAAAAGCTACGAGGCTACGACCGTCCCGATGCCGTTCTTACCGGCGTGGAGACTCGTTCGAGCTCACCGGTCACTGTTACCCGAGACCGAACGTGCCATGCCGTGTCGACCCCGGGCCTCTACCCTTGTGGTGAGGGAGCTGGATATGCCGGCGGCATCATGAGCGCGGCCACCGACGGCATCCGTTGTGCTGAAGCCCTGATCGCAGACCTCTAACGCACAAATTCCAGCGCGCAAAAGACATAGGCCCCGAGCTCCACAGAGAACTCGGGGCCTGTTCGCTATTTCTTAAACCGTGCACCCTGGCGTTTTCTGCCCGATGCGAACGTGGAACCCTTGCGGGCCTGCGAGCGTAAGCGCTCGATCGTCTCGTCCTCAGACGCACCCTCGAGCATCGCCCGAATCTGAACGACGGCATCGCGCAGGCGCGCCGCCTCCTCAAAGTCCATAGCGGCAGAAGCGTTACGCATATCCTCTTCCATGGTTTCGACGATCCGCACAAGCTCGTCATGCGGCAGTTCTTCCAACTGCTCCGCAAGTGTCTGCTCGGGCGCCACCGTTTCCGGCACACCGCCCTCGCCCGACTCATCGGGCGTATAGAACGCACCATGGCCCAGAGAGTCGCCCTTCGAGCGTCCCTTCGAGCCCACAGTCTTTTCGGCCTCGGCAATAAAGCTCGAAATGTCGTTAATGGCCTTGCGGACCGTCTTGGGCACAATGCCATGCTCTTCGTTATATGCCATCTGAATCTCACGACGGCGCTGCGTCTCCTCGATGGCTTCTTTCATCGAATCGGTCACAACGTCTGCATACATGATGACCTCGCCGTCGGCATTGCGGGCCGCACGGCCAATCGTCTGAATCAGCGAACGGCGGTTGCGCAAGAAGCCTTCCTTGTCGGCGTCGAGAATTGCCACCAGCGAGACCTCGGGAAGGTCCAGACCCTCGCGGAGCAGGTTGATGCCAACGAGAACATCGATCTTTCCCTCGCGCAGCGTTCGCAGAATCTCGACACGGTCCATCGTCGCCGTATCAGAGTGCATGTAATTGACCTTAATGCCGGCATCAAGCAGATGGTCGGTCAGGTCCTCGGCCATGCGCTTGGTGAGCGTGGTCACCAGCACGCGCTCCTTGCGGGCAACGCGCTCGCGAATCTCGTCCTCAAGATCGTCAATCTGCCCACGAACCGGACGCACATCGATCTTGGGGTCGAGCAGGCCGGTCGGACGAATAATCTGCTCAACGTCGTTCTGGCTAACCCGCAGCTCATAGTCGCCCGGCGTGGCCGAAACGTAGATGAACTGGGGAATCCTCGCCTCAAACTCATCAAATCGGAGCGGACGGTTATCGAGCGCCGAGGGCAGGCGAAAGCCGTGCTCCACCAAGGTCACCTTACGCGAGCGATCGCCCTCATGCATACCGCGAATCTGGGGCACTGTCACATGGCTCTCGTCGATGATGCAGAGCATATCCTTGGGAAAATAATCAATCAAAGTAAAGGGTGGCTCGCCCGGCTTGCGACCGTCCAGATGACGCGAGTAGTTCTCGATACCGTTGCAAAAACCCATGGTCTCGAGCATCTCGAGATCATAGTCGGTGCGCTGCTGCAGGCGCTGTGCCTCGAGCAGCTTATCAGTCGCCTTGAGCTCGGCCACACGCTTCTCGCACTCTTCGCTGATTGATTTCAGAGCCGCTTTGACCTTAGGCTTCTCAGTCACGTAGTGCGAGGCCGGCCACACGGGAATGGCCTCGTACTCACGCAGCATCTCGCCGGTGACCTCGTCGATCTCGGCAATCAGCTCGACCTCGTCGCCAAAGAACTCAAACCGCAACGGATGCTCGGCATAGGGCGGATACACGTCGACGACATCGCCGCGCACGCGGAAGGTGCCACGTGCCAAATCATAGTCATTGCGATCGTACTGGATATCGATAAGCGCATGGATAAAGTCATCGCGCTCGAGCGGCACTTTCTTGTCGACATTCGGCGCCAGCCCCGCATAATCCTCAGGAGAGCCAATGCCATAGATACACGAGACCGATGCGACGACGATCACATCGCGTCGAGATAGCAGCGATGCCGTCGCCTGATGGCGCAGCATCTCGACCTCTTCGTTAATCGAGGAGTCTTTCTCGATATACGTATCACTCTGCGGTACATATGCCTCGGGCTGATAGTAATCGTAGTACGACACAAAATAGACCACGGCGTTGTTAGGGAAGAATTCCTTGAGCTCGCTCGCGAGCTGAGCGGCAAGCGTTTTATTGGGAGCCATGACCAGCGTCGGCTTCCCCAGGGCCTCAATGGTCTTAGCCATCGTGAAGGTCTTGCCCGAACCAGTCACGCCCAGCAAAACCTGATAGCGATCTCCGTCCCTCACACCCTGCACAAGCGACTCAATAGCCTTAGGCTGGGAACCGGCGGGCTCGTATGGAGACACGACCTCAAACGGCACCTCAGAGCCCTCAACGCCAAAACGTTTGAGCTCTCCTCCAACACGCTCAACTTCAAATTCCGCCATGGATACTCCTAACTCATATATCTGCAGTATACGCAGGCGGCAGGCATAGTCCTATACGAACCGATCGGGATAGAGGGTCTTGTAGCGAACCCAGGCATTATTGACACGAATCAGATACGCCTGCGTCTCGGGAAAGGTGATTGCATTATGAAGCGACGTGCTCTGCTGCGCCCATCCGTCGACATTGCCCATACCGGCGTTATAGGCGGCAATGGCACTGTCAGTCGACCCGTTAAAATACGTTAGAAGATACGAAAGATACGCACAACCAAACTCGATGTTCGTAGCGGGATCGTTAAGGTCGCCGGCTGAATACTCGCTGCCATCGACAAGACCCTTGGCAATCATATCCTGGGCAGTCTCGGGCATCAGCTGCATCAATCCCAGTGCGCCTTGATTCGACTCAGCCTCGGGATCCCAATTCGATTCTGACTTTATGACAGCACACACCAGATACGGATCAAGATTGTGCGAAATGCTCGATTGCTTTACGTACGCCTCATAGTCAATTGGATACAAAGGCTTAAAGAAGGCGGCAGGGGCATACGAGTAGACGAGCGAAATAAGGCCGAAGACAAACATAACGGCAAGTGGCGCCACGCGATACCACGTAAAGAAACGTGTCTTAGGCATCGGCCTCATCCTTATCCACTACATCCCCGAAGCCATGACGCGCAAGCCATGCGTCCAGTTGTTCAAAGAGCGAGTTATCGCCTGCCGCATTATCGATTACCGTCGTAGCGAGATTGCAAAGCGAAGCCTCATCAGGTTGGCATGCAGAGCGCGCATCAAAATCAGAAGACTCCATACCACGATGAATGGCACGCTCGCGACGAACTGCTAAAGGAGCGCTGATAACCAGAATTTCATCAGCCAGGCCAAAAGCATCCTCAAAACCAGTCGGGGCAGAAACCTCGACTACCGCAAAGGGATAACGGGGGGACGAAACCGTGCAGCAAACCGGATCAAGAATCCTCAGTGACAGCTGTTCGATGAGAACCGGGTGAACGATGCCATTGAGCCGCGCAACTGTATCAGGAGAGGCGAAAGCTCGAGCAGCGAGGACATTGCGGCGAATGCCGCCCTCCCCGTCCAGAATGTCCCAACCGAATTCTTCGGCGAGGGCATTGACGATATCGGAGCCTGGAACATACAGCGATTTGGCAAGCTCATCCAGATCGATAAGCATGGCGCCATGAGATTCGAGATAGCGGCAGGCAGTCGACTTACCCGAAGCAATATTGCCCAAGACAAAAACGGTAAACATCAAGTCCTCCCTAACGCCAATGGGAGTTATTATCGCGCAAATACAAAAGAAGGACTCAAAATACAGCCAAACAGTAAGACAAGTTAAACGAAGGCGAGTTCGTGTATTACAACCCTCTATTAAACGCAAAAAGGGGGAGGCCGCGAGGCCTCCCCCTTCTCAGTTCAAGCGCACGGCTCGGTGCCGTCCACCGGTCAGCGGCGCCCTGGCCTCCCACGGGCTGACCCCGCAGTACTCTCGGCGCGATGGGGCTTAGCTTCCGGGTTCGGAACGGGACCG
>CATYJU010000025.1 GCA_958407995.1 uncultured Collinsella sp. | reverse complement strand
CTTTGCGTGCGGAACTCGCGACAAACCTAACCCATCTCGCCCACTCGGCGGGCACACTCCAAAGATTTTCAAAAAAGTTGTTGACGCGCGCGTAACGACTCGTCTAATATATCCCTTGCGCGATGGACCTGTAGCTCAGTTGGTTAGAGCGTCCGGCTGATAACCGGGAGGTCACAAGTTCGAATCTTGTCAGGTCCACCATCAAAACTGTGAAGAGCCCTGGGGCGTTGCCTCGGGGCTTTTTTCTTGTCTGTGATAAATCTCATTTTGGTTTTGTGTGCTGTGCGAAAGATTGGGTAGTATAGCTATTCAATGCGGCGGGCTGCCGTGTGTTAACCGCTACGTACCGGAGGTGTTCCATGGTTCGTGTCGACATAGAGACTATCGTCATGGCCGCCGGTCCCGTGCCATCGCTTATCGTGCTTCGCGAGCGCTGCAGCAAATCGGACTCGCCCGCGCCACTGCGTTCCCTTTCCATTCAGACTGGTTCGTTTGAAGCTGCTGCCATTAGCCGCGGCATCGATAGCGGCCGCGCCGAGCGCCCGATTACCCATGACCTGCTGCTCGATACCGTTGACGCCCTGGGCGCCAAGCTCGAGCGCATCGAGATCGTTCGCGCCGAGCCGCCGGTGTTCTACGCGACGATCGTCGTACTGGCCGATGGTGACGAGCGCAAGATCGACGCCCGTCCCAGTGATGCCATTGCCCTTGCCGTGCGCAGCAATGCCCCCATGTTTGTGGAAGACGACATCATGAATCGCCTGGGCACCGTTTCTGCCCATGCCGAGGAAGTTGACGACGAGCAGGAGTTCGAGAAGTTCGACGAGTTCGTCCATACGCTCTCCCCCGATGATTTCTAAATGCGGGGCGGCCAGGTTGCGGAGCGTTCGCTGATGGCCGGCGGCATGTCTGCCGAGGCGGCTGCGATCGCCCGCGAGGCCCAGATGCGCTCGGAGGCTTCTGAGGCGGCTCGCATTGCCTATGTGACGCAGGCCCGCACGCTTCGCGAACGCCGTGGCTCGTTTATCAAGATGGTTGTCATCTCCGCCCTTGTCGCGGCAATCTGCTCGCGCCTTCGTGGTACAGTTGGTGCGCTTGGGTTTTCGATCTCTACGGGCCTGGTGATCTGGGGTGTGGTCGACGCGGTAATGCTGACCAGTCAGATCAAGGTGCTCGACAAGCGCGCGATGGATATGATGCGCGCCCGCGACGCTGCCGCCAGGATCGCCGCCGAGGCACAGGAACTGTAACGACGCCGGACTCGATGGGAAGGTCTAAAGATGGCACAGGATATGCAGGACGCCGGTAACGTCTCCGCCGAGCTCGACGCCATGGTGTGCGATCTGATTGGTGCGTTCTTGGACGACCTTGCCGCCGGCGAGAATCCGGGCGTAGTTGTGGCGATTGAGGACGCTGCTTCCAACCGATATCTGGCGGCGCTCGACGAGGACGGCGAAGAGGCGTGCCTGGAGGCGGCCACCAACTTTATTTCCGAGCACAAGATGGGTCTTAAGGACGAGGGCCTGGGCCGTATCGCCCGCTATGCCATCGGCTACACCGGCTGCGTCGAGATTGACGGCGGCTATCACGATGCTCTGCTCGTGAGCTTCTTCGAAACCACGCTCGAGAGCGGTTTTTCGGCATATGTGCTGTATGAGGGCATGGGCGCCGGCGATGGTTTTATGTGGAGCGACCCTGAACCTGCAGGTGAGGAAACCCCTCTCATCTAAAATCGCTAAAATAAACGAGTTTTCGGTAAAAGGCTCAATATTCCCGCTGAGCGTTGTATCGCTGGGCGGGCCGCATACGCGTGCCGGTTGAATATAGATAGAAGATAGGGGAACTACATGCGCGTAGACAATCTGAGGAACATCGCCATCATCGCTCACGTCGACCACGGCAAGACGACGATGGTCGACAAGCTCCTGCGTGCCACGGACGCCTTCCGTGCCAACCAGCAGGTCGAGGACCGCGTCCTGGATTCCAACGACCAGGAGCGCGAGCGCGGCATTACGATTCTCGCCAAGAACATCTCTATCGAGTACAAGGACGTCAAGATCAACGTCATCGACACCCCGGGCCACGCCGACTTCGGCGGCGAGGTCGAGCGCGTGCTGCGTATGGCCGACGGCGCCCTGCTGCTGGTCGATGCTTTTGAGGGCCCCATGCCCCAGACCCGCTTTGTGCTGCGTCACGCTATCGACACCGGCCTCAAGATCATGATCGTCATCAACAAGATCGATCGTCCGGGCGCCAACCCCGAGAAGGCCTACAACGACTGCCTGGACCTCATGGCCGATCTGGGCGCCACCGACGACCAGCTTGAGTTTGCCATGGAGCACGTGGTCTACGCCAGCGCCATGAATGGCTTTGCCCGCCTTGACCCCAACGACGGCAATATGGACATGTACCCGCTGCTCGACATGATCATCGACGACATGCCCGCGCCCGAGGTTGACGAGAACGCCCCGCTGGCCATGCAGTGCGTGACTATCGACCACTCCAACTTCGTTGGCCGTATCGGCATCGGTCGCGTGTACTCCGGCACCATCCACCAGGGCGACCAGATTCTGGTTGTGAAGAACGACGGCTCCAGCGCCACCGCTACCGTCAAGCAGCTCTTTACCTTCGACTACCTGGGCCGTACCGAGTGCCAGGAAGTCGGCGCCGGCGACATCGCTGCCGTCGTGGGCATCGACCGCACCGATATCGGCGATGTCTACACCGATCCCGAGAACCCCGTTGAGCTCGAGCCCATCGAGATCGACCCGCCGACCCTGTCCATCGTCTTTGAGGCTTCGACCTCTCCGCTCGTCGGTCGCGACGGCGACATCGTGGGCGCCCGTCAGCTCAAGGAGCGCCTGTTCAACGAGGCCGAGAACAACGTGACCATGAAGATCGAGGAGCTCGAGGACAAGAGCGGCGTCGAGGTCTCGGGTCGCGGCATTCTGCACCTGTCCGTTCTGATGGAGTCTATGCGCCGCGAGGGCTTCGAGTTCCAGGTCGGCCGTCCCCGCGTTCTGTTTAAGAAGGACGAGAACGGCAACAAGATGGAGCCTGTCGAGCAGGCCGTCGTCGAGTGCCCGGACGAGTACTCGGGCAAGGTCGTTGAGGTCTTCGGTACCTCTGGCGGCATCATGACGAGCATGGATACCTCGGGCATCGTGACACACCTCGAGTTTAAGATCCCGACCCGCGGCATCATGGGTCTTAAGAACCGCATCATGAATGTCACCCACGGCGAGGGCGTGTTCTACCACACCTTCCTGGAGTATGGTCCTTACGCCGGCGAGATCGGTAACCGTCAGAACGGCGCCATGATCTCCATGACCACCGAGAAGGCCGTTGCCTATGCTCTGGGTACGCTGCAGGAGCGCGGCCAGCTGTTTGTTGAGCCGGGCACCGAGTGCTACGAGGGCATGATCGTGGGCGAGCGCAGCAAGGCTGGCGACATGGTCGTCAACATCGCCCGTACCAAGAACCTGGGCAACCAGCGTTCCTCGACCTCCGATATCTCCGTCCAGCTGGTGCCGCCCCGCACCTTCTCGCTGGAGGAGGCGCTGGAGTACATCGCCGACGACGAGCTGGTCGAGATTACTCCCAAGAACATCCGCCTGCGCAAGCGCCTGCTCAATGCCACCGACCGCAAGAAGGCCGCCGTCCGCGCCGGCCAGGTCAACAAATAAGCGCCGGGTTTTATAGCGACTAACAAGAAAGGGCGCCGACCGCGATGGTCGGCGCCCTTTTTGGTGCAAGGGGGACGGGTCCGTTTGCACCACGGTGGAGGAGGTTATCCCCCCCCGGCTGTTTTTCAGGCAAAGTTAAGTTGTTTAAACATATACACGAATCATTGAAATACAACCGCTTTGATACAAAACTGTCACAGGTAAATATCAACTGGTATTAAATTAAAAGACCTCTTTACCTGCGGTTTACATGACTGGTATCTATATTGTATTTTATGCATTGTGGCATAGACGAACCGTCTTAGAAGTTGCTCCCCAATGGGTTCTTGCAATGCGCTAGGTAGGTTCTCGTTGATGTTGGGGTTTGTGTTCGATCCGACGATTCGCCGTATTCCACAACGTGTTGTAGGAATTAGGGGACAACTATGGACACACACCGCTCACGGTCGCTGGGTATGGCGGCCCTGATCTTCATTTTAATTAGCCTCACCGTCGCAGTTTTCCACGGCGCAGCCCCCGTGCGCGCCGAGGATGTGAGCACGCCGAGCCCGATTGTGATTGATGAGAATGCGGCGACGGTTGATGTCAAGCTGTATAAAGATAACAGTCGTACAGAGCTTTTGGGCAATGACGCCGTGACTTCAGTTTCGACCCTCTACGGAACCTTCTCGGCGAACTTTCTGACTGACAAGGCACCTACGCCTAGGAACTGTGCCGCCGTCTATAAGTTCCCTGACACTATTGACGTCGATAACAATGATGGCGGCGAATTTAGGGATGGGCCTGGTGCTGACGCTGCAATAGCTGGTACATGGAAGATTGAAGACAATAAGGTTGTCTTTACGTTTGACAAGGGCTGGCTTGAACGGAACCCTGCGAACATTCATGTTGCGGCAAACTTCTCGTTCCAGCTTAAAAACAAGGATGTCGGTTCTGGTAGCAACGCATCCGTCGTGTTCCCTGGTGCGGGAACGATCAATATCCCCGCCAAGGACGGTACAGTCACGGGGAAGAAGGCGGGGGCCTTCTCCCAGGGATCCGGCGGCGTGGCCAAGGTTACCTGGACCGTTAAACTCACCGTCGAGTCATATGCCACGAACGTCAAGTTAACCGATACACTGGGCGAGAACTTTGAATTTGTGAACGACAGCTTTATGCTCGACGGAGAGAAGCTCAATCCACAGCCGAAGATCGACGGCCAGACCGCGCGCCTCGACAGCTTGGGCAACCTTTCCCAGGGAGACCATAAGATTACGTATGAAACGGTGCTGAAAAGCGGCGTTTCTGCGAGCAACGGTGTATTTATCGACAAGCAGGAAGCATCCAAGAACACGGCGTCGTGGGGGTGGGGCGGTACCAACGATCGCCAGAACGGCACGGTTACGTTTGCCCCCAGCCCCTTTCGTTACGACATGATTGGCAAGTCTAGTGACCGCAATAGTACGCCGTCCGACATCACGTGGACGGTCACACTCAACCAAGGCGAGCTCAAGGCCGACATGAGCGGTTATGTGTTCACCGACACGCTGGACGACAAGCAGGCGTATGCGGGGAACTATACGGTTTATAAAGGCAGCTCTGGGTCGACTGTTCTTGCCACCGGTGAGCTCGATCAGTCTAAGAAATCCTTTACCTACAAGTTCTCGGACAACCTCGAGGATAAGTACATCACCTATCGCATTGTTTATCAGACTAAGATGAACGACACGAACTCATACGACACCGTGCACAACAATGCAACTATCGAGCATGGAGGTCGTGTCTCGGGAGCGGCCGACGGCAAGTTTACGCCGCAGTTAGTGGGCATACCGATCACCAAGAGGCTTGTGAACGATGGCGAGGCTGCGGCGACGGGCAGAGCAGCATGGGAGACGCGCGTCGCGCTGAAAGCGATCGTTAATGCGGCCAATCCGGATAAGGTGACGGTGAAGGACACGTTTCAGTCGGCGTGGAAGCAAGAACTTGGTGTTGATTATGGCTCTATAACTATCAAGATCGGTGAAACCGAGCTGTCTCCAAAGTCTCCAAATGCCGATTGGAAGCTAACTAAAAATGAACTTGTAGATACTCAGGCTAATAAAGTCGTACCAGAGAATGGTAATAAAAGAAACTTCGACCTAGATATCTATGTTAACGACAAGGTGAAGGCGGCTCTCGAGAAAGAGGATTACGCCGTCATCACGTACACCACCACTTCCGATGCGCTGCCGGGCTGGTATTCGAACTTCGCATCGGTTAAGGTGCCGGGGCAGAACGGTGATTGGCCGTACTACACCGATAGCCCAATGTATGTTGTCAACAAGGAAACGACGCCCGCGGTCGAGAAGCCGGAAGCTGAGACGAAGGTGTCTTGGAACGAGGGCTTCGAATGGAGCGCCGTCGATGGCTCGGACGAGAAGGGCGCATGGATTGTTGAGTGGACGGTGTACGCGAACCATCACAAGAGCGACGCCGGAGAATATTATGGAGCCGGAAAGCTCTACGGTAAATCGCTGAATATTGTTGACAGCCTTCCGGACGGCATGAGCTATGTTGCGAATTCCGCCAAGTACACGCTCGTGCGGAATCCCTACGATCTGCATAAGGATCTTTGGCGCGGAAACGAGGCCGAGGAGGTCGTTACGGATCAGACGCTCGCCGCCGACAACGTCAGCCGCAACGGCAACACGGTCACCTTCTCCATCCCCACGACTGAGCTTGAAAGCTATGCCGGCTACGCAAAGCTCACGTACAAGACGGCGGTCAAGCGCAGCAAGCTCAACACCTCCACGAACAGGGCGGAGTTCACCAACACCGCCAGCATCGAGTCAGGAAACAAAAAGTTCTCCGATAGCGGTATCGTCACCATTAAGAACAACGTCATCAAAAAGTCTGGCGAGCAGGTTGCCAATAGCAATCGCATCAAATACACCATTTTTGTTAACGAGTCTGCCGTTGCCCTTAAAAATGGCACCGACTTCCTCGAGCTCGTCGATACCATGGATGCCAAGTGCACGCTGGCGCCGTCGACGCTTAAGGTCTATGAGAGCGTGAGCGGTGCCTGGGTCACGCTGCCCCAGAAGGACTATTCGTCGAAGATGGAGCAAGTCAAGGATGAATCTGGCTCGCGTGCGAAGTTGACTCTTGAGGTGCCCGACGAGAAAAACCTCAAGGTCGAGTATGAGGTTATCCCGACCGGAAACCCCGGTGAAGAGGTGTCTCTTTCCAATACCGCCGAGCTTACGGGTGTGACGGAAGGCTCGGCGATCGACGAGCAAAAATGGACCATCCAGAGCGCTTCTGCCAGTGCGGGCGGCAACGGCTACGGCATCACGATGACCAAATACGATGCGCAGCAGGTTGGAGCGACGCTAGGGGGAGCTGAATTCACGCTCTATAGCGTGAACATGGATCAGGTCGCAACGGTAGATATCGAGAGTGCAAGGACTAGGTTTGAAACCGCTAAGACCGACGCCAATGGCAAGATCTCATTCGGTACAAGAGACAAGGCGATGAGCAATTGCGTGCTCTACCAGCTCGTGGAGACGGATGCGCCCGAAGGCTACGCTGTGGCAAGCCCCACGTGGATCATGCTCAAGGGCGGCGTGAGCGACGAAGATTATCAAACTGCGCTAGCTAAGGCGAAGACCATCGCCGGCGGTGCGGAGATCATAGGCGATGACAAAAAGGACGAGATTTGGGTCTATGACAATCGTCTAAAGGGATCCGCAACAATTCGGGCTAAGAAAGTGCTTGAAGGGGGCACATTCAAGAAGGGGCAGTTCTCGTTCGCACTCAAGGACGCCGACGGCAAGGTGCTCCAGACGGTGACCAACGACGCCGAGGGCAACGTCTCCTTCAACGTCGACTACAACAAGGCCGGTACCTACACTTACGCCATCTCTGAGGTCGTCCCCGAGGGCGCCGAGAACAACGTCAAGGACCACATCGCCTACGACACAGTCGGGCACGATGTTACGGTTAACGTGACTATCGACAATGAGCATGAGCAGCTCGACACCGTCGTCACGTATGACAATGGCTCCCGGGAGCCGCCGACTTTTACCAACAGGTACTCGACCACGCTTCCTGAGGCGGGCGGTGCTGGCTTGACTATGACGTATCTGGCCGGCGCTTCGATGCTGTGTTTTGCTGCGACATGGATGCATGCTCGTCGCCATCGCGATCAGGGTCGAGGTGGTCGCCGTGAGTAGGCTTTGGCGCCGCTTGTTGGCCGTGGCGACGATAGTTACGGTCGCTATGCTCTCTTTTGCGATGCTGCTCGGGACGGCTCATGCTGCCGATACCGGTGCCATCACAGTGGACGGTACAGTCGCGACTCGGTATGACGCGTACCAGCTCTTTTCAGCGACCGTTGCCGACGACGCCGATGCCGACCAAGAGGTAGCAACCGATGTAACGTGGGCGAATGACGCCGTTCGCCAGGCCGTTCTCCCTGTGCTTCATGATGCGGGGCTCGACAGCACGGCCTCGACGGCGCAAGCGGCGGCCGAATGGATGAATGCCGACGGGCACATGACGACCGTGCTGACGGCAAGGCTAGCCCGCGCGATACGCAATGCCGGTGCCGCTTCTGTGGCCCTTAACGCGGGCACGGCGGCCGAGCTGCCCTGCGGCTACTGGCTCATCGTCGCCGACGACGACGCCATCGCCCGGGGCGAGGCCGGCACCGCGCCGATCATGGCCCTGGTCGGCGGCAGCGCCGTCACCGTCAAGCCCAAGGCCACGACGCCCAAGGTCCAAAAGCACGTGCTGAAGGACAGTACCGCCGCATGGCAGAAGGCCGCCGACGCCACGGTCGCCGACGACCTGTATTGGCGCCTCTCTGCCACGGTCCCGGCGGGCCTTGCCGCCTATGCGGTGCAGTTCGTCGACACCATGAGCGCGGGGCTCGACCCATCCAAGGTGGCCGCGAGCATGCACGTGTACGTGGCGGCGGGCGCGGACGGCGGCTTCGACGCCGTCGCATGTGAGGGCGGTAACGCCAACTCGACGCCGGCTAAAGGGTGGACAGATATTACTTCACAGTGCAAGGTCTCGATCGAGGGCAATGCTTTCACCGTGCGCACCGGCGACCTGGTCGCCGCGCTCGGCGGGGACGACGCCTTCGCCGCGGGCGCCCGCGTGGTTGCTGTCTACAGTGCGCCGTTGGGGGCCAACTGCAATCGAGGCGCTACCAAGGGCAACCCCAACGAGGTCTATCTGCGTTACCCACGCTCTCCCCTCGCCGACCAGTCCGGTGACGCCGGATTCACCCGCACGCCGAGCGATGATGCGTGCGCCTACACCTGGGGACTCAGTCTGATCAAGCGCTCAAGCGCAGACGATAAACCGCTCGCGGGTGCCAAACTGTGCATCATCGATGACCGCGGGCGCATTCTAACGACCGACGGCTCGTGGTCGACGGATGCCGACGCGTGCGTCACCACGGGCGCGGATGGCCATGTGGAATTGACCGGTGTGGACGCGGGTGTCTACACCGTCGAGGAGGTCGCGGCTCCCAAGGGATACGCCGCCTTTGAGGGCAAACGTACGGTGACGGTTACGGCCGAGGGCCTGGACGTTAAACAGGTGGCGGCCGCGAAGCCCAAGGTGATCGTGTCGGCCGAAAGCCCTCTGCGGGTTGATACCGCCGATGCCGGGACGGGTTCGATTGAGCTGTCGGTGCTCAACACCCCAAGCAAAGAAGCAAGTCGAGGCTTTATGCCCTCGACGGGAGATAGAACGTTGGTGCTGGTGACGGTTTTGGCTGCCATCGGAGTGGCGGCTATTATTGTCGCGCTCGCCATCAAGCGGGGAGGAGGTCGCCGTGAAAAATAATTGTCCCCCCCCCTTGCTCAATGGTGTACTGCCTCCGTAGCGAGTGACGTGCAGGTCTGCCGACCTGATGATCATTGGTTTTGAAGAAGTTACTAGAGAACCCTCCAAGAAAAGCGGGGCACCCGGTCGATGCGATCGGGTGCCCCGCTTCGTTTGTTGGTGCAAAGTAACCCGACCCCTCTGCATCACCACAAAGGTGCTTGTCCCCTTTGTGGTGGTTGGTGGCTAAGCGGTGGGGAGTCCTGGCGTGTTAGCCGGCTGCTGCGGCTTGAGGTGGGCGTTGCGCCAGATGATCTGGATAACGTAGCCGAGCATAAAGACAAAGGCTACGCCGCTGATGAAGTCACCTACGAGGGGAAGCCCCGTGAGGGCGCCTGCGATTACGCCGCCCACGGCTGCCATGGCGTAGCGGTTTTGGTTGTGTCCGACCATGCGGGAGATCGCGCACCCCGCAAAGGCACTCGACACCAACGCGATGCCGATAACGCCGCACAAGAGGGCTCCGGCAAGCGACAGACCAGCGATAGAGATAATTAGCAGTAGGACGGCGGGGACGATAGCAATCGTGCCCAGAAGACCGTTCACCCACAGGGGCATGGGGCGCTGGTGGAGCATGCCGGCGGCGCTGGCGGTCGCGCGCGGAAAGACGAGCTCGAGCAGCAGAGCGACAAAGCAGGTCGAGAGTGCCGCGGCGACGATACCGCCGATGACATCGTTAACGGTGGAAGTATCCTCGTTCTCGGTGCGGTCGATCTTGAGCGCGCCTACCTCGGCTCCTGCGGCACGCTCGGGGTCCTCGGAGACGTGCGCGTTCACGGTGCCGGTGATGTGGGCGTTCTTGCCCAGGATGAGCTTGTCGGCCCAAACCTCGACATCGCCCTCGACGGTGCCATCGATGGTCACCGTGTCGCCCGCAAGCGCTGCCGACTTGGTAGAGCCGCGCAGGGCAACCGTCTCGCCTATCGCGTAAAAACAGTTGGCGGTGCTGTCGGAATTGAGCACAACGTGCTGACCGACGACCGTGACGCTGCCATCAACCGTGGTCTTGGCGATATCGATAGTGCGTGCCGCCAAGCGGACGGCGCCGCCAACCGTGCAGTCGCGGATGGAGAGGCTCTCGCCTGCTGCAATTATGTCGCGGCCGATGGACGCATCGTCCAAGTTGAGGGCCTGACCTGCCCAGTACAGGTCACCTTCGACGCCGGACGAATTGGCGTCATTGTCGGTCGCAAGTACGTTGCCTGCGGTGTCCGTGCCGGCGAACGACGCCGTGGGAAGCGCGGTGACCGCTAGAGCGATGAGCGCGAATAAGATCGTGATGCGGCCCCACGCTTTACGGCGCTGGGTCGACGGGAATTGATTACAGGGCATAGTGAATCCTTTGTCAGATGCTCGACATGCACCTAACAGGGTACCCAACGCGTGGGCGCTCTAAAAGAACCTCTCGGTTGCATTTCGAAGGATGAGCCCGCGCCACCTACTTTTTGCGGTGCAAAAAGCGTGCGATGTCATCCTCGGTGGGGCTTTTGATATCAAAGCGCAGCGACAGCCAGCGTAGTCCCATGGTCACCACGACGCAAACGACCAGTGCGACGACATTGCTGACCAAGCCGCTCATGACAAGGCAAACATAGCTTGCCGATCCGGCGATGGCCGCGATGGCATAGAAGTTGGTGCGCTGGAAGATACCCGGCACCACACCCATAAAACCATCTCGCAGCATGCCGCCGCCCACCGCGGTAAAAAAGCCCATCATGATGCACACCGCCGGCGCAAAGCCGTAGACCAGCGCCTTGTCTGCGCCGGTTGCCGCATAAATACCCACCGAGATGATATCGAGCAGGGGAATGAGCTTTTCGGGCTTGTCGACGATTGCCGGGAAGATGTAGATGATGGCCGCGGTGGCGATGGAGAGCGGGAGCGCCATCGGTTGGTTGAGGATGTAGACGTTGCCCACCTGCAGCGTCATATCGCGCAAAAGACCGCCGCCCAGTCCACAGACCACGGCGAGCGCGACGGCGCCCACCAGGTCGAGTTTGTGCTCGCGTGCAACCAACACGCCCGAGATCGATGCCGCGACGACGGCGAACATCTCGAGCCAAAACGGGATGGCAACCATGGCATCCGAGGCGTGTGCGGTAACGATCATAGCGGCGGCAACGGGCAAGATGGGGTCCTTTGAGTTACGGGTTTAGACAATGCCCGTACATAGTACATGTTCGGCGCCGATTGCGACCCTATTGCTCGGCAAACGGTCGGGACTGGGTACGGTCATAGGTTCCATGTTAGGGGATCCGGGTTGATGCTGAACGCGATGGGGGTGTGGTCGAATAGGAGGGATGTCCAAATTTTGAGCGGAGCTCAAAATTTATCCGGTCGGCTTACGCCGACCGCGCTGCGCTAAAAACGCGCCACGGGCGCGTTTTCTTTACGCTCCGCGCCCTGGCGGGTTCGAATCCCTCCTCCTCCGCCGTATTTGCTTGTTAGGGACTCAAAACAAAAAAGCTCCCATTCCCGGGAGCTTTCTCAACCAAAATGGCGGAGGAGGAGGGATTCGAACCCTCGTGACCTTATACAGGCCAAACGGTTTTCGAGACCGCCGCATTCAACCACTCTGCCACCCCTCCGCGTGGGGTAAAAACAAAGCAGGCTCAAAGGCCTGCTTTGGAATTAACTGGCGGAGAGTCAGGGATTTGAACCCTGGAGACGCTTTTGACGCCTACACGATTTCCAATCGTGCTCCTTCGGCCACTCGGACAACTCTCCGTTAAATGCGAAAGTCAGTATACACGAGGAATCGCAAAGTGCAAACAGAAAAGTTGGCATTTTTTAAAACGCTCGGCCGCGCTTGGCGTTGCAGTGGGGTTTGAGGTGCCAAAAAACGGCTTCCGACCAGCGTGGTTGATCAACTCAATTGTTCAAAAGGGGTATTCATGAGCGACTTGGCAATGAATATAAAATTCTTTGGGTGGTGTTGTGGACCACTGGTATGCATTTTGCGACCACAGCCTTGTGTCCGTTGACCTGTGGCTTGGCTCAGCTTGTCCCCGCGGCACCGTATCTTGTCCACAGATTCGTCAAGCTTTTGGTCAGCATTTGGTTGGAATGCGCATGAAACGTCGTGCGAGTATGGGCATATGTGGAGGTCATGAGGTTGTAGCTGCATATTCTTGCAGCCTAGGAGGTTGAAAGATATTATTACCAAGTCTTTTCCTGCTTCAGGCGCACCTTCACGACCTGAAGCCACATTTGCCCAGAGGAGGTGACAATATGAAGGCTTATGAACTGCTGTTCTTTGTTGACCCGTCGCTCGACCCCGAGACTCGTCTCGCTGTTATGAAGCGTATCGATACCACGATCGCTGAGGGCGCTGGCAAGGTCGACTCCGTTGACGAGTGGGGCAAGCGCAAGCTCGCCTACGAGATCAACGACCTCACCGATGGTGACTACACCCTCATCAACTTCCACGCAGATCCTACCCAGATCGCCGAGCTTGATCGCGTCCTGCGCATCACCGACGCTGTGGTCCGCCACATGATCGTCCGTCGCGACGACCAGGAGTAAGACTGTCGTTTTGGACTGGGCTTGTGCCCCAAGAGGAAGTAGTGAGTTATGAGCATCAATCGAGTGAACATCACCGGTAACCTCACCCGCGATCCCGAGCTGCGCGCCACCGCCGGCGGAACCCAGGTTCTGTCCTTTGGCGTCGCCGTGAACGATCGTCGCCGCAACGCGCAGACTGGCGAGTGGGAGGACTATCCCAACTTTGTCGACTGCACCATGTTCGGCACCCGCGCCGAGGCCGTGAGCCGTTTCCTGGCAAAGGGAAACAAGGTCGCGATCGAGGGCAAGCTGCGCTACAGCTCTTGGGAGCGCGACGGTCAGCGCAGGAGCAAGCTTGAGGTCATCGTCGATGAGATCGAGTTTATGAGCTCCCGTGGTGGCCAGGGTGGCTACGATCAGGGCGGTTACGCCCCCGCAGCGCCCGCGCCCGCAGCACGTCCTGCCGCACCGGTGGCCACGCCGCCTGCGGTCGACGTCTACGATGAGGACATCCCGTTCTAAGGGTTGTTCACCTATTTTTGAGTGAGAGGCGGCTTCGGTTCGCCGAAGTTGCCAAATGAAAGGTATTTTGACATGGCTAATGATTTTTCTGCACGTCAGCCGCGTCGTAAGTACTGCCAGTTCTGCAAGGAGAACACTGAGTTCATCGACTATAAGGACACTCAGCTTCTCCGTAAGTACATGACCGACCGTGGCAAGATCAAGCCCCGTCGCGTCACTGGCGCTTGCACGCAGCATCAGCATGACATCGCCAACGCCATCAAGCGCGCCCGCGAGATGGCTCTCCTGCCGTACACCGTCCCCGTGGTTTCCTCTCGTGGCAACCGCGACCGCGGCTAAGAAGGGAGACGCATCATGAAGGTTATTCTTCTCGATGAGATCAAGGGCAAGGGCGGCGAGGGTGACGTCGTAGAGGTCGCTCAGGGTTACGCTGAGAACTTCCTGTTCCCCAAGAAGCTCGCTGTTGCCGCCACCAAGGGCAACCTCAAGCAGCTTGACGAGCGTCGCAACAACATCGCCAAGCGCGAGGCCGTCCGTCTGGCTACCGCCAACGAGACCAAGGCTGCCTTCGAGGGCAAGACGGTCACCGTTGACGTCAAGGTCGGCGACGAGGGCATCCTCTTTGGCTCCGTTACCGCCGCTATGATCGCTGACGCCATCAAGGCTCAGCTCGGTATGGACATCGACCGCAAGCGCGTCGAGCTCGGTAAGCCCATCAAGGTTGCCGGTGCCCACACCGTTGCCATCTCGCTGTACCGCGAGATCAAGGCCGAGGTTGTCGTTCTCGTCGGCGTTACCGCCGAGGAGCTCGCTGCCGAGGCTGAGGTCGAGGAGGCCGCTGAGGTCGCCGAGGCCGAGACCGCCGAGGTCGAGACTGAGGCTGCTGCCGAGTAGCATTTGCTGCAACGCAACAATCTTGTTCTAAGAAGGGCGCTCTGGGAAACCAGGGCGCCCTTTTGTTTTTTGCGCTGAGTGAGTGTCATAGTGAACGTCGCGTCGAAGTCCTGTGTACAGGACCGTTCATCCGTTTGGTTCGGTGATGATTGGCCGCGTGCGGCGCGTTTTGGGACCGTGGCTGATACTATGGATGCTCGCAAGCGATATGAATGAGGATGCTCATGGCATATGACGATAGGGAGACCGGGCTGACGGTTGAGGACCGCGGCTCAAAGTTGGGTCTTCCCCAAAACCAAGATGCAGAGGCCAATGTACTGGCCGCTATGCTGCTATCGCCCGAGGTGGTCGAGGAGGCCCAGGTCGAGCTGCAGCCCGATGACTTCTACCGGCCCATTCATAAGACCATCTATACCGCGATGGTCGATATGTACAACAGCCGCATTCCCATCGACTCCATCTCGCTGATCGATTACCTGCGAAGCATCAACAAGCTCGATGCCGTGGGCGGCGAGGCGTACATTTTGGAGTTGATGGGTCAGACCCTGTCGCTCGTCAACTGGCAGCATCATGCCGCCATCGTTCGCCGCGATTCGATGCTGCGTGAGCTGATCGGTGCCACCAACGAGATCAACGCGCTGGCATATAACGCCCCCACCGACACCAAAGAGGTTGTCGAGCTGGCCGAGAGCAAGCTGCTCAAGGTCACGGCACGCGAGGTCAAGTCGAGCTACAAGACGCTGACCGAGTTTATGGTCGAGGCCTATAACGAGGCCGAGGAAGTGTGCCAAGCCGGTGGCCAGGCGGCGGGCGTGCCCACGGGCTTCCCGTCGCTCGACCGCATGCTCATGGGTTTCCGTGAGGGTCAGCTCATCATTATCGGCGCCCGCCCTGCTGTAGGTAAGACGTCGTTCGCTCTGAACCTGGCACTTAACGCTGCCGCTGCTGGTTATACCGTCGGCTTCTTCTCGCTGGAGATGTCGGGCAAGGAAATTGCCCAGCGTCTGATTTGCGCCTACGCCATGATCTCGATCAGTGACTTCCGCATGGGCCGCATTAGCCCCGAGCAGTGGGCCAATATCAACGAGGCCACGCAGACCTTGTCCAAGCTCGATATTCTGATTGACGATACGCCCGGCACCACAGTGACCGAGATTCGCGCCAAGAGCCGCCGCATGCTCCATAACAAGGAGAAGGCAATCATCATCCTGGACTACCTGCAGCTGGTGAGTCCTCCGCCGGGACGCCGCTCCGAGAGCCGTACCGTCGAGGTTTCGGAGATGTCGCGTGGTCTTAAGATCATGGCCAAGGAGCTCAAGATCCCGCTCATCGCGCTGTCGCAGCTCTCGCGTCAGGTCGAATCCCGTACCGGCAAGCGCCCGCAGCTTTCCGACCTTCGTGAATCGGGCTCCATCGAGCAGGACGCCGATATCGTTATGTTCTTGGACCGCTCCGCCGACGAGGCCGAAGCCTCGCGCGACGATCGACCCGACGAGGGCGTTACGCGTATCGTCGTGGCCAAGAACCGTTCGGGCCCGATCGGCGACGTCGACCTGATGTTCCTGCCGGCATCCACCAAGTTCTATGAGCTTGATGGGGCACATGCCGAGGAGTAGGACAGGCGCCCGTTGCACGGGTATACTGGGAATGTTTTGTGCTTCTGCGTGCCGGCGTGGCGCGTAGACAGTCCATGAATGTAAGGAGTAAACATGCCGTCAACCGTTTTGGTCGGTGCCCAGTGGGGCGATGAGGGCAAGGGTAAGATTTGCGATCTGGTCGCCGGCGACTTCGATGCCGTCGTGCGCTACTCGGGCGGCAACAACGCCGGTCACACCATCGTCGTCAACGGCAAGAAGTACGGCCTGCACCAGGTGCCCTCCGGCATCATGTATTCCGACCACGTGTCGGTGATCGGTAACGGCTGCGTCGTCAACCCCAAGGTTGTTCTTGAGGAGATCGACATGTTCGAGGCCGACGGCATCACCACCAAGAACCTCAAGATTAGTGGCAACGCGCATGTCATCATGCCGTACCACATCGATCTGGATGGCGCCTTTGAGCAGAAGCTCGGCAAGAAGAACATCGGTACCACCAAGCGCGGCATCGGTCCGTGCTATCAGGACAAGATGGCCCGCATTGGCCTGCGCATGCAGGACATGCTGGACGAGGCACTGTTCCGCGACAAGCTGGAGACCGCTCTCGCCCGCGTGAACCCCGAGCTCGAGCTCATCTACAACCTGCCCACCTACACCGTGGACCAGATTTGCGACGAGTACCTGCCGATGGCCGAGCGCCTGCGTCCCTACATCACTGAGACGAGTCTGCTGCTCAACAACATGATCGACGAGGGCAAGGACCTGCTGTTTGAGGGCGCCCAGGCGACGCTGCTCGACATCGACCACGGCACCTATCCGTACGTGACGTCTTCCAACTGCACCGCCGGCGGCGCCATTACCGGCTCCGGCGTCGGTATGAAGAATGTCGACCGCGTGCTGGGCGTCATGAAGGCCTATATCACCCGCGTCGGTTCGGGCCCCATGCCCACCGAGCTTTCCTATGAGTCCGAGGCTGGCCACACGCTGACCGAGGAGGGCTATGAGTACGGCGTGACCACCGGTCGCCGTCGTCGTTGCGGCTGGTTTGACGGCCCTATCGCCAACTATGCCTCGCGCGTCAACGGCCTCACCGACATCGCCGTGACCAAGCTCGACGTGCTTTCGGCCTTCGACACCATCAAGGTGTGCGTGGCCTACGACGTCGATGGCGAGCGCTACACCAGCGTGCCCGAGCATCAGGTGCGCTTTGAGCATGCCAAGCCCATCTACGAGGAGCTCCCTGGCTGGAAGTGCGATATCACCGGTTGCCGCAGCTTTGACGAGCTGCCGCAAGAGGCTCAGGACTACGTGGCGTTTATCGAGGATCTGGCACACACCCGTGTGACGTTCATTGGCGTTGGCGCTGGTCGCGAGCAGATCATCAACCGATTCTGGAAGTAATCGGGACTATTTGGTTATTGCGATATACCCCTTTGCAGCCCGGACGGGCGGCCGAGGGGTATATTTGCTTGCAAAGGGCTCGCGCGGAGCGGGCCGTTAATCCATAGAGGAGGCACCCTTGAAGGCGGACACTCAAACCATCGACATCCTGTTGTTGGGCAGCGGCGGCCGTGAGCATGCTTTGGCAGCCAAGCTCGCAGCATCACCGCGCGCCGGCAAGCTCTACATTGCGCCGGGTAACGGCGGCACCGCGAGCTGTGGCGAGAACGTTGTTCTCGACGACTGCGATCCTGCGGCCGTGGCGGCGTTTGCCCAGAGCCACGGATGCGGACTCGTGGTAATTGGCCCCGAGGCTCCGCTCGTGGCGGGCGTGGCCGACGCCGTGCGTGCGGCGGGTATTCCCTGCTTTGGCCCGGGTGCCGAGGGTGCCCAGATGGAGGGCTCCAAGCTGTTCTCCAAGCAGCTCATGGAGCGCGCGGGTATTCCGACGGCAGCCTACGGCTCGTTTACCGACGAGGCTTCGGCTCTCGCCTACGTACGCGAGCAAGGCGCCCCGCTGGTCGTTAAGGCCGACGGCCTTGCCGCGGGCAAGGGCGTTATCGTGGCGACCGAACTTGAGCAGGCCGAGGAGGCCGTGCGCGAGTGCTTTGGCGGCACCTTTGGCGATGCCGGCAACACCGTGGTTATCGAGGAGATGCTCGTTGGTCCTGAGTGCTCGCTGTTGGCCTTTACCGACGGCAAGACCGTGCGCCCCATGGCCACCTCGCAGGACCACAAGCGCGCGCTCGAGGGCGACAAGGGCCCCAACACCGGCGGCATGGGCGTCTACAGCCCGGTGCCCATCGTGACCGACGAGGAGCACGCCACCATGGTGAAGGTCATGGAGCAGACCGTGGCCGAGCTCGCTGCCGAGGGTATCGACTACCGCGGCTGCCTGTACGGCGGCTTTATGCTCACGCCTGCCGGTCCCAAGGTACTGGAGTTCAATGCCCGCTTTGGTGATCCCGAGACTCAGGTCGTGCTGCCGCGCCTTAAGAATGACCTGGTCGAGGTCATGCTGGCTTGTGCCAACTGCGAGCTCGATCAGATTGAGCTCGACTGGCGTGACGAGTGGGCCGTGGCCGTTGTCCTGACGAGCGCGGGTTATCCCGGCAGCTACGAGAAGGGCAAGGTCATCACTGGCATTGAGGATGCCGAGGCCATGGAGAACGTGACCGTGTACCACGCGGGCACTGCCGTGGTGGACGGCCAGCTCGTGACCAATGGTGGCCGCGTGCTTGCCGTGACCGCTCTGGGCGACACGTTCGAGAACGCTCGCAACCTTGCCTACGAGGCCTGCGAGAAGATTGATTTTGAGGGCAAGACCCTGCGTCACGATATCGGCCTGCGCGCGCTGCGCGGCCGCGACGCCTGGGATGCCTAAAATCCGAGAGGAATGAGACGGATGGACGAGAAGAACGAAGAGCTCGTGGACGCGCAGATCGTCGAAGAGGACAGCCGCATGTATGGGCACGCCGAGGGCGAGCCTGGTGGCGAGGTCGCTGACGAGCCGGCGCTGGTGCTGGGCGACGACGACCCGCACGATGCCGAGCTGCACGAGAAGATTCTTTCGGAGGAGTGCGCCTGGAAGGGCAAGATCCTCGACGTCCACCGTCTTGAGGTTGAGCTGCCCAACGGTCACCGCAGCGCCCGCGATATCGTTCGCCATCCGGGTGCGGCGGCCGTTGTGGCACTGACCGAGAGCGGCAAGATCGTACTGGTGCGTCAGTACCGCACCGCCATCGACCGCGTGACGGTCGAGATTCCCGCCGGCAAGCTCGATCCAGGCGAGGACCCACTCGATTGCGCCAAACGCGAGCTGCATGAGGAGACGGGCTTTAGGGCTGGTCGTATTCGCTTTTTGACGTCGATTGTCACGTCCTGCGGTTTTTGCGATGAGATCATCCACATCTACTTGGCTACCAAGCTCGAGTTTGATGCGCCCAACCCCGATGATGACGAGTTTGTCAACGTTGACCTGGTGCCGCTGCACGAGTTGATCGACGCCGTGCTCGACGGCAAGATCGAAGACGCCAAGACCGTCGTAGGCGCTTTGGCCTGCGATAGCATCGCGCACCGCCTTGGGGGCACGGAGCTTTAACGAGTGGGGATAGCCCTGGGACAAGTACTACTGACTGCTTTGTCCCAGGGCCTTACGTTGCTGATATTTCTTTGAGGATCACATGCTGAAGAGGTTTCTTTCGTATTACAAGCCCCAGATGGGGCTTTTTGTTGCTGATACTGTTTGTGCTCTGGTGCTTGCCGCCATTGACCTGGCGTTCCCCATTATCCTGCGCAATTTGACCGGTGGGCTATTTACTCAGGGTCAGGCTGCCATTATGCAGGCGCTCGGTATGATCGCGGTGGGCTTGGTGCTGATGTATGCCGTCCGCTGCGCCTGCCGCTACTTTGTGAGCTATTGGGGTCACGTGATGGGCGCGCGCATGGAGTCCAAGATGCGCGAGGACCTGTTCGACCAGTATGAGCGCTTTAGCTTTGCGTACTTCGACCGCAACAGCTCGGGCGACATGATGAGCCGCGTGGTCAACGACCTGTTCGATATCTGCGAGGCGGCGCACCACGTGCCCGAGTGGATCATCATCTGCGGCATCGAGATCATCGGATCGTTTGTGATTCTCTTTACCATCGCCCCGGTGCTGGCGCTCGCCATGGCCGTGGTGACGGCGGCGTTTGCGGTCATCATGTTTTGGCAGAACATGCGCATGCGCGAGGTCTTTAGCGACAACCGCAAAAAAATCAGCGGCATCAATGCGCAGCTGCAGGATTCGCTGGCGGGCATGCGCGTGGTCAAGAGCTTTGCCAATGAGGAGACCGAACGCTTCAAGTTCCGCGCCTCCAACAATCGCTATCTTTCGTCCAAGGAGAACATGTATCACGCCATGGGCGTCTATACCGCGACGTATGGCCTGCTCTCGGGTGTGCTCTATGTGATCGTGGTGCTGCTGGGCGGCTGGCTGGTCGCCCAGGGACAGCTGCAGGCGGTCGATATGGCGACCTTCGCGCTCTACATTTCGCTGTTCTGCACGCCGCTCGAGACACTCGTCAATTCGGCCGAAACGTATCAGAAGGCTATCGCCGGCTTTAGGCGTATGGACGAGGTGCTCTCGACCGCGCCGGATATCCAGGACAAGCCGGGCGCCACGGATCTGCAGGTGACTGCCGGCGCCGTGGAGTATCACGACGTGTGCTTTAACTACGAGGATGTTGAGCTGGGCGAGGGCGATGCCGACGAGCGTCCCGTTATCGACCATATGGACCTGTCCATCAAGCCCGGGCAGACCATCGCTTTGGTTGGCCCTTCGGGCGGTGGCAAGTCCACGACCTGTTCGCTGCTGCCGCGCTTTTACGACGTGGCTGCCGGATCCATTAGCATCGACGGCCAAGATGTGCGTGACGTGACGCAGCATAGCCTGCGTCGTGCCATCGGCCTGGTGCAGCAGGATGTCTATCTGTTTGACGGTACGATTGGCGAGAACATCGCCTACGGCAAGCCGGGCGCTACGGCAGGAGAGATCGCCGAGGCCGCCCGTCGCGCCAACATCGATGCCTTTATCGAGTCGCTTCCACAGGGCTACGACACCGTGGTGGGCGAGCGCGGCAGCCGTCTTTCGGGCGGACAGAAGCAGCGCGTTGCCATCGCGCGCGTGTTTCTCAAGAATCCCAAAATCTTGATCTTGGACGAGGCGACGAGTGCTTTGGATAACGAGAGCGAGGAGGCGGTTCAGGAGTCGCTCGAAGAGCTGTCACGCGGCCGTACCACAATCATCATCGCCCACCGTCTCTCGACCATTAAACACGCCGATGAGATTGCGACCGTTGAGCATGGTCGCGTTGTGGAGCGTGGCACGCACGAGGAGCTTCTCGCCCGTGGCGGCACCTATGCCCGTTACTATCGAATGCAGTTCGAAGGTGCGCGTGCGCACGAGCTCGACTGATTGATATGACAGGAAGTTTATGGCTGAAAAGAACCCTTTGACTCCGGAAGAAGTGACGGAGTTATTCTCCGAAATCGATGCATCCGGTGTCTTGGATCCCACGCTTGCCAAAAAGCGCACCGAGCGCATGCGCGAGAAGGAGGCGGCGGCCAAGCGCGGTGACAAAGCGGCGCTAGCGCAGCTGCGCAGCGAGGACCGCGCGAGCCAGGCAAAACATATCGACCCGCTGTCCGAGGACGATCCTTCGGGTTCGCAGGTGAGTCATACCATTACGAAGACCGCGATGGCCGTGGTCATTGGTATTTTGGTGCTGATCGTGGGCATGCAGATTGGCTACGGCGTGATGCGCCGTCTGAACACCGCCAACCTGTCCGAGAGCGTTTCGGTCGATACCGTTTCGACGGCGCTGAAGGGCGGCCTTGAGTGGGGCAACGGCTTTACGCAGTTCCCGCTCGACTTTACCGTCGATGAAGCCGATGAGCGTACGGGCACGGTCGAGGTGACGGTGTTGGACACATCGTCTGCCAACGAGCTCGAGCTGCTGTCCAACGGGCAGATCCAGGCCGCGGCGCTTGCGACCAACGCGCTGCTCAACGATAAAATCGACCGCGTGGTGTATAACGTTCACGCCTATATCGACGAGGATAGCAACATTCAGCACGATTCCTTCTTTGGCATGTTTCCCGCCCAGGGCCACCAGAGCGCCATCCTGACGTTCGTGTGGACCAAGAGCTCATCCAACGCCACGAATATCGACTGGAAGATGCGCATCGTGAGTATGGATGACACCATCGCCGAGCGCATTCAAAAACAGGTGAACTCGGTGTCGTCGTTGATTGAGGACCCGGTGGTGAGCCAGACCAAGATTGACGAGGAAAAGGACGAACGTGACCTGGAACATCGTCTGCATGGCCGCGAGATTTTCCGCGGCGGCAAGCCCGATCGCTCACCGTCCGATCTGCTGGAACAGGACAAGAGAAAGTAAGAGGCCATCATCCCGCGTGAGCCACAAGCCCACGCGGGATGATTTTTCTGGGACGGGGATTAAAAAATCATTATGCATAGAAAGTCATAATTATCATTTCGTAAACATTTCGATGAAATTAACGCCATGAGCCATGCTTGCGGTTACAATACCGCGAGGCCTAACTACACACCTTTAAGCCGGTCCCGTGAGACCGGGAAGGAGAATTATGGCGAACAACCATACCGCGGGCGCTGCCGCCCGCACCTTCGCGCCCAGCGAGCTTTGCCAGCGTATGCTGGCCAAAACCAGCAAGGGCACCTGCGGTCCCTGCATCCTGTATCTTGAGGATGGGACCATTTTTTATGGACGTGCATGCGGCGCTGAGGGCACCGCGACCGGCGAAGTCTGCTTCAACACCTCGCTCGAGGGCTACTTTGAGGTCATGACCGACCCGAGTTATGCCGGCCAAATCGTAACCATGACCTATCCGCAGATCGGCAACTACGGTATCGACGAGACCGACGTCCAGTCGGCCTTCCCCGGCGACGCCGTGCGCCCTGCGGGCGCTCCGGCTATGCGCGGCATGATCGTTCGCGACATGTGCGCCACGCCTTCTAACTGGCGCTCGGCCGTCAGCGTGCCGGAGTACCTGCGCGCTCACGGCATCGTCGCTATCGAGGGTGTCGACACCCGCGCTCTGGTGCGCCATCTGCGCGACAATGGTTCCAAGATGGGCATTATCTCGACCGAGATCTTCGACGTCGACGAGCTTGCCGAGCGTCTGGCCGCAGCGCCCACACTGGTGGGCGAGAATTTGGTCAAGACCGTGAGCTGCCCCGCGCCTCACGAGTTTGTGGTCGCCGACCTGCCTGCCACGCATGACTTTGCACTTGCGGCTGCCGCTCCTGCCCGTCACAAAGTGGTCGCCTACGACTGCGGTGTGAAGCGCGGCATTCTGGAGGGTCTGGTCCGCGCCGGCTGCGACCTTACCGTCGTGCCGTGGGATACGCCTGCGAGTGAGGTGCTCGACATGAATCCCGATGGCGTCTTTTTGTCCAATGGCCCCGGCGACCCCGATGCCGTGGTGGAGACCTATGAACAGGTGCAGCAGCTGATCGGCAAGGTGCCGGTCTTTGGTATTTGTCTTGGTCATCAGATGATCAGCCTGGCCTGCGGCGCCCAGATGGAAAAGCTTAAGTTCGGTCACCGCGGTGGCAACCAGCCGGTCATGAACCTGGTAAGCCGTCGCGTGGAGATCACCGCGCAAAACCATGGCTTTGGCCTGCTGTTCCCCAGCTTGGGCAAGCTTGTCCCCGAGCTTTCCGGCGGCGAGACCGAGCATGCGGCCGATGGAGATCTGCGCGTCTGGGTGCGCCGCGGAATCGCGCCGGTCGTGATGAACGAGCGCTTTGGCCGCATTCGCCTGACACATGTGAACCTCAACGACGGCACCGCCGAGGGCATTCAGCTGCTTGACGCCCCGTGCTTCTCGGTCCAGTACCACCCCGAGGCCTCGCCCGGTCCCACCGATGCCCACTATCTCTTTACCGCCTTTACGCGACTCATGGACGGCGAGGAGAACTACCTGGACATCGACACCGCGAAGGATCGCCTGGCTGGCTGGAATTTCGCCGAGACCGCCGCGACTGAGACCGAGGAGAACTAACATGCCTAAACGTACCGACATCAAGCGTATCCTCGTCATTGGCTCGGGCCCCATTGTCATTGGCCAGGCCTGCGAGTTCGATTACTCCGGCGCCCAGGCTTGCAAGGTGCTCAAGGAGGATGGCTTTGAGGTCATCCTGGTCAACTCCAACCCGGCGACCATCATGACCGACCCGGGCTTAGCCGACCGCACCTATGTCGAGCCCATCACCGCCGAATTTATCGAGCGTGTGATCAAGAAAGAGCGCCCGGACGCGCTGCTGCCCACGCTGGGCGGCCAGACCGGTCTGAATGCCGCCGTCGAGCTGGCAAAGGACGGCACACTCGACAAGTACGGCGTCGAGATGATCGGCTGTGACCTTGCCGCCATCGAGCGCGGCGAGGACCGCAAGCTCTTTAACGAGGCCATGGCCGAGATCGGCCTGGAGGTCGCGCGCTCGGGCTATGCCTACAGCGTGGCAGACGCCGAGGCCATCGCCGAGCGCGTGGGCTATCCCTGCGTGCTGCGTCCGAGTTTTACCTTGGGCGGCGCCGGTGGCGGCATCGCGCATACTCACGAGGAACTCGTCTCCATCGTGAGCCAGGGCCTTGAACTCTCGCCTGCCCATGAGGTGCTGGTCGAGGAATCCATCGAGGGTTGGAAAGAGTACGAGATGGAGGTTATGCGTGACCACGCCGGCAACGGCATCATCGTGTGCTCCATCGAGAACCTCGACCCCATGGGCGTGCATACCGGTGACTCCATCACCGTGGCGCCGGCGCAGACCCTCTCCGACCTTGAGTATCAGCGCATGCGTGTCGCCTCGCTCGCTATCTTGGAGAAGATCGGCGTCGAGACCGGTGGCTCTAACGTGCAGTTTGCCGTGAACCCCCAGACCGGCCGCCTGATTGTCATCGAGATGAACCCGCGCGTGAGTCGTTCGTCCGCGCTGGCCTCCAAGGCCACGGGCTTCCCCATCGCCAAGGCCGCCGCTCGCCTGGCCGTGGGCTATACGCTCGACGAGATCGTCAACGACATCACCAAGGCCACGCCCGCCTGCTTTGAGCCCATGATCGACTACTGTGTGGTCAAGGTGCCGCGCTTTGCCTTCGAGAAGTTCAAGGGCACCGACCCCACGCTCACCACGCGCATGAAGGCCGTGGGCGAGATCATGGCGATCGGCCGCACCTTTGAGGAAGCCTTTGGCAAGGCCATGCGCTCGCTGGAGGACGGGCACCAGGGTATTTGCGCCGGTGGCAAGGAGGGCGCCGATAAGCTGAGCGACGATGAACTCGCCCAGGCCGTGGGCACCCCGACTGAGCACCGCATCTTCTTTGTGGTCGAGGCCCTGCGCCGTGGCTGGGACATCGCTCGTATCCATGCCATCTGCGGTATCGATCCGTGGTACCTCAACCGTATCAACGATATGGTGCAGGTCCAGGAGAGCATCCGCGGCCTGCGTGTGGAGGACATTGACGCCGACGCGATGCGCCTGCTCAAGCAGTACGGCACGAGCGACGCCGAGATTGCCGCGCTGACCGGCTCGGATGAGCGCTTTGTGCGCGCCTACCGCAAGGGTCTGGGCGTGGTTCCCAGCATGAAGACGGTCGATACCTGCGCTGCGGAGTTCTCGAGCGCCACGGAGTACCACTACAAGACGTACGAGAACATCTACCGCACGAGCCCGGATGCCAAGAAGTGCGTTGCCCCCGACGAGACCACGCCGGCGGACAAGCCCAAGGCGATGATCCTGGGCGCCGGCCCCAACCGCATTGGTCAGGGTATCGAGTTCGATTACTGCTGCGTGCACGCGAGCTACGCGCTGGCGGCCCGCGGCTTCGAGACCATCATGGTCAACTGCAACCCCGAGACCGTCTCGACTGACTACGACACCTCGGACCGCTTGTACTTTGAGCCGCTCACCTACGAGGACGTCATGGATGTTATCGATGTTGAGCGACCCGACGGCGTCGTGGTGACGCTCGGCGGCCAGACTCCGCTTAAGCTGGCGCGCATGCTCGAGGAGAGCGGCGTGAACATTATGGGCACCAAGCCCGATGCCATCGACTTTGCCGAGGACCGCGAGCGCTTCGCCGCTCTGCTCGACAAGCTGGGCATCATGTACCCGCCGGCGGGCCAAGCCACCTCGTTTGAGGAGGCCGAGGCCGTGGCCGCGCACATCGGCTACCCGCTGCTGGTGCGTCCGAGCTATGTGTTGGGCGGCCGCGGCATGATGATCGCCTACGATGCCGAGCATCTGCGCGATTACATGGCCGAGGCTGCGCGCATTAGCCCCGACTACCCGGTGTATCTCGATCGCTTCCTGGAGGGTGCAATCGAGTCCGATGTCGACGCCCTGTGCGACGGCGAGGAAGTCTATATTGGCGGCATCCTGGAGCATATCGAGGAGGCCGGTATCCACTCCGGTGACTCCGCGACCTGCATTCCGCCGTTCAGCTTTAGCGAGAGCCTGCAGGCGAAGCTTCGCGAGACCACGCGCCGTATCGCCATGGCACTGGGAGTTCGCGGCCTGGTCAACGTGCAGTATGCCATCAAGGGCGAGACCGTCTACGTGATCGAGGCCAACCCGCGCGCCAGCCGCACCGTGCCGTTCATCTCCAAGGCCACCGGCGTGCCGCTGGCCAAGTGCGCGGCGCGTATCATGGCGGGCGATTCCATCGCGAGCCTGGGCCTGCCGAGCGACGAGCGTCAGTTGGACTGGTTCTGCATGAAGGAAGCTGTCATGCCCTGGGGTCGTTTCCCGGGAGCCGACGTTATCCTGGGGCCCGAGATGAAGTCGACGGGCGAGGTCATGGGTATCGCCAAGAGCTATCCTGAGGCATACGCCAAGACGCAGCTGGCGATTGACTACAAGCTGCCCGACCCGAGTTGCGGCAAGGTGTTCATCAGCGTGTGCGATCGTGATAAGCGCCATATCCTTTCGGTCGCCCGCATCCTGCGCTACTTGGGCTTTGACATCTGCTCTACCGAGGGTACGGCGCGCGTGCTGCGCGGAGGCAACGTGACGTGTGAGGTCGTGGAAAAGATCAGCGGCCCGCACGACGGCGAGCGTCCCAACATCGGTGACCTCATCGCCGATGGCAAGATCGCGGTGATCATCAACACACCGTACGGCCCGGGCTCGCGTGGCGACGGCTATCTGTTGCGCACCGAGGCGGTGCGCCGCGGCGTGACTTGCGTGACCGCGATGTCTGCCGCCAACACGTACGTGAGTGCCATCGAGGCGGTGCGTGAGGACCAGCAGGGTCACGGCAGCGCCAACGACATGGGCATGGACGTCATCGCCCTGCAGGACCTGCCGCAGCACACGGTGTAGGTCGAGCTGTCCGGCCGGGGCGGGAGCCGGACACTTTCTCTCGGAAACTGGGCTTCGCGAAGTTTTCCGAGAGAAAGGACCGCCTTTCGCCCCGGCCTACGGTGACTCGGTAGGACCGTGTGCCGCCGAAGGGACTTTGCGCGATGACTAGGGCTGAACAGAAAATGAGTGTGGGCTCTGTCGTTCGAATGAACGACAGAGCCCACGTTAATATTTCAGCCAACGTACGTCATGGCAATCCCCGGTAGGTCGCAGGGCGCTTCGCGGGCGGGCCAGGCTTTATCTGAACGACTTTGCGAAGCAACCGGAGTGAAGATAAAGCCTGGCCCGCCCGCGAAGCGCCACAAAGACCGCAGGGACGGGAGCAG
>CATYJU010000024.1 GCA_958407995.1 uncultured Collinsella sp. | reverse complement strand
CACAAACAGCGGCGGCGCGTCTGGCCGAACGAGGGTATGGGGACTCGTTCGGCCAGACGCGCCGCCGCTGTTTATGATCCGCTTTCCTCCGTCCCCTTCGGATCACGTGATCTGTTGGGGACGGAGGAAAACGGATCATTTCGTAGGCCCGTAACCGCCTTGGAAACCGAATGATGGTACGAGCATCCATTCGGCTTCCAAGGCGGCCACAAACAGAACGGGGCAAACAGAAAAGAGCGACGGACGTCTACTCCCCCGCCACGCTTGCACGCAGCTTGGCGGCGATGGGCTCAGACGCCAGCAGAAACACCAACATAGCCACCGAGCACACCAAGCAGACAATCCAGGTGCTCGCAAAAGAGCCCGTGGCATCGGACAGCACACCCGAAACGATGGCGCCCACGGTGCCGCCGACCATCTCGAGCGAGGTAATGGTGCCCGTGACCTTGCCGAGGTCGGCCATGCCAAACTGCTTGGACGCGGCTGGGCAGTGCCGCCACCATGCAGATAGCCGCGAGCACTAAGAAGGCGGAACGCCAGCCAACGCTCACGATAAGCGAGCTCACGATGGGAGACAGAATAGCGCCGCCAAAGCCCGTGCCCGAAAGTGCGATGGAAATGGCAAGGCCTCGCTTGGCCGTAAACCAGTTGGCGGTCACAAGGCTAATAAGTAGTCGGGTCGAGGCGACGGCAAAGCAGCCCGAGACGGCAAAGAGCACGTAGACCTGCCACAGCTCACCGACAAAGCTCATGCCGGCAAGAACGGCAGAGGTGGCGATTACAGTGAGGGAGCCCAAAACGCGACCGCTTACTTTATCGGCAACATGACCGATCACAAGTGAGCCGATAACGCTCACCACGGTGGAGATGGCGTTGGAGATGTTGTACTGCGCAAGCGTGATGCCCAGGTCGCTGACGACGAGCGGCTGAAACAGGCTCATGCAGTTAACGAAAATCGTGTAGCACGTGGCCATGATGACAAGGCCGGAGGCCACGACGAGCCAACCGGGGAAGAATTTATGCTGCCGGGACATACTGCTCCTTTTAAACAAACGAATAGCCTGCGCCGGGCGCCGGTAGTGCCCAAGATTGCCTTGAAAGACAAGGGCATAGGCCTTATGGCCATGCCCGCAGGCTTGAAAGGCAAGGTTGGGTGCTACCGGTGGTCGGCGATATAGCCCAAAGCGACTGCCGCATAAGCCGCGGCGCCAAGTGGCAGCTCGGCATCGCTAAAGCGTGCCTTGGGATGGTGCTGGGCAAAATGCTCATCCGTATCGGTCACAGCGGCGCCGATCGTAAAGTACGCGCTCGGGATCTCGCTTGAGATAAGCGCAAAGTCCTCGCTCGCCATGGCGTGGAACAGCGGCAGGAAGGCGGCCTTGGGCAGCGTCGCGCCCACATAGCCAAGCGAAGCCTGGGTCATGTCGTCTTCGAGCACGAGCGGGGGAACATCCGAGAGCGTCTCGATGGTGGCCGGCGTACGATACGTTGCGGCCACGCCGTTGACGACCTCGGCGATACGCTCCTTGAGGTGCTCCATGAGCTCAACGTCAAAGCCGCGCAGCGTGCCTTCGAGCACGCAGGTATCTGGGATGACGTTGGCCGCTTGACCACCGGCAAACTTACCCACGGTCAGTGCGACCTCCTTGGCCGCCGGCACTTCGCGAGCGATAAGCTCCTGAAGCGCCAGGTGCACATGGACGCCGGCCGTGATGGGGTCGATGCAGATCTCGGGGCTCGAGCCATGGCCGCCCTTGCCCTGCAGCGTGATGCGGAAACCGTACACGCCCGAAAGCGCCGGACTCCCATAGAGCACCAGGCCGAGCGGCGATTGGCTGTTAACATGCATGGCAAAAGCCGCCTGGGGGCGTGGGTTCTGCAGCAGACCGTCGACGATGGCGGCACGGGCCCCCTCAAAGGTTTCCTCGCCCGGCTGGAACAGCAGCTTGACGGTGGCATTGGCGTCGACAAGCTCGGCCTCGCGGGCCTTGAGCAGGCGCGCCGCACCAAGCAGCGCCGTCGCGTGCATATCGTGACCGCAAGCATGCATGCAGCCGTTGACAGAGGCGAAAGGCTCGCCCGACTCTTCGGCAACGGGAAGGGCATCCATGTCGCCGCGGAGCATGATGACCGTACCGGCCTGCTTGTCCGTGCACGTACCGTTACCCCGAGCAGCAGCTGCCGCGCCGGCACCGATAAGGCCAACGACACAGGAGCCGTCAACAAGCACGGCATAGGGAATATCCATCTCGTCCAGACGCGCCTGGATAAAGGCGGACGTCTGCGGAAGGTTGTTACCCAGCTCGGGCATCTGGTGTAGATCGTGTCGCCACACAGCAAGCTCGTCTGCAAAAGTCTGAGCTTCTGCAACAAGACCGTCACCGATAGCGGCCTGCGCCGCTGCGGTAGCCTTGGGCGCTGGTTGCGGTTGAAAATCGGACAAAGCTTGTGCCATAGATGCCCTCCAGTAACGTTTTTGCAGCAAGCACTTTGATAGCATAAAGTGCAAGGTACAACTTTAAGGGCGACGCATAAAAAATGCCGCCCCGGGAGGGCGGCGCAACAAGTTGTTTACAATTGCGGGCGCGGCTTTTTGCGCAAAAAATCGAAGTGAGTCTCACTCAAGATAATCGACAGGAAGATAAGCACGAAGCCGGCGAGCAGGCGCGAGGTGAGCGCCTCCCCCATCAGCAGCACCGAAAACAACACGCCCGAAGGCGACTCCATCGAAAGGAGCAGCGAGCCCGTCGAAGCCGGGACATGCGCCAGGCCGACGTTTTGGATGAGCAGAGCCACGCATGTGCAGCCCACCGAGAGAAACGCCATCACACCGATAAAGTTCGGCGTCCACACGGACAGAGGCGCCTGGGTCTCGAATAACAGCGACGAAACCAGGCTCAGCACGCCGTTGCCCACAAACATCCAAAACGTGATAACGTTGATGTCCATTTTGCGACCGTACTTGGCGGTCACCGCCATCTGGATGGCGAAGAAGACCGCGCCTGCCAGCGTAATGACGTCACCGATGTTGAACTCGACGCTATCGAGCGCCACCAAGCCAATGCCCGCCAAGCACAGCAGTGCCGCGCCCAGGTTATAGCGGGTGAGTTTTTCTCCGCTCAGAAAATAGCTCGCGAACGGCACGAGGATGCAATACGTGCCCGTCAAAAAAGCATTCTTGCCCGCCGTAGTATATGCCAGACCGACCGTCTGCAACGCATAGGCCGCCCACATGAGCACGCCCATACTCAGGCCAACGATCAGATTGCGAGCGTTGAAATGTGCAGTGATGCGCTTGTGGAAGACGGCAAACATGACCAACGCTGCAGGCAGAAAGCGTACATAGAGCAGCTCGAACACCGGAATGGTGCCGAGTGCGTCCTTCATAGTGGTAAAGGAGTAGCCCCAGATGACCGCCACCGAAAGTAGCAAAACTTTCCAGAACAGCGGGGAGCGTGCGCCGGCGCCCCTGGGAATACCGCCCGCGCCCAAATCCTCACGGGCCACAGGGCTATCGGGCATGTTTTCGATTTCGTTGGCAGCGTATTGGGCCATGGAACATCCTCACACTCAATCTGGGCGTGGTGTCCGCACGCGTATGGCTGCGTGCCGCCTCATGGTCAAATAAAAACGGGGCGCACCGGACCCCCGGCACGCCCCGCTACTGTAGCAACAACCAAGCAGCCCACGCAATCCAGCCCACTAAAGCGTCGGCAGAGTAAACCTCGATGTTTCGTCGATGTCACGCTGTTGCACTAAATAAGTTTCGTGCTTTCAAGCTTTTCGATAATCCAGTCGTTGGCTTTGATGACCGGGCGGCGGAAGATGACGCCCAGGGCCAGCGACGGAATCAGATAGCTCGCCAGAATGCCCAGCTCAACCCAGTACTCCATATGGTAGGCGCCAGCCATGGCGGCATGCATGGCGTTGATGCCGTGAGTAAACGGCAGGAACGGATAGATCGCCTGGAACACGGGGCCGGTCATCTCGATGGGGAACGTGCCGCCCGAACCGCCGACCTGCATGACCAACAGCACGACTGCGAGTGCCTTGCCGATATCGCCAAACGAAACCGTAAGCGTGTAGACGATATTGGAGAACACGAGACTCGCGACCCAGCCCGCTAGCACAAACTGCAGCGGGTTGTCGCACTGAATGCCAAAGAACAGAATGTCGCCCGCGCACACGAGCGTTGCCTGCAGCAGAGCCAAACCGCCAAAGAACAGGTAACGACCCAGATAGATCTCGTGCAGGCGCACGGGGATGAGCTCGTTGATAAGCTCATCGTCAACCGAGACCTTCATCATGGCCGCCAGTACGATCGAGCCGACCCAGAGCGACAGAATCGTGTAGAACGGCGCCATGGCCGAACCGTAGTTGCGGATCGGATAGACCGGCTTGCGGTCGAGTGCGACAGGGCCGGAAAGCGACACGGCCAGACCCTCGGGATCATTGCCGATCATCGTCTTGATCGTAGCGAGATCATCCGACATCAAGGCGCCGTCGAGCTCGTCCTTAAACGCGCTGATCTTGTCCGACGCCTCACCCAGCTGATCGGAAGCCTTGTTGACCAGCTTTGCAGCCTTGGAGAGGCCCTTTGCCAGCGAACCGGATGCGTCGGTCAGGCCGGCAACAGCACTATCCAGGTCGCCCGAGATACCGTTGAGCGAATCTAAAACGCCCGAAATAGTCTTCTTGAGCTCCTTGGCCTTAACCGAGAACGTAGAGTCGTAGTCAATCTTGGCGCCCGAGATACCGGCCTTGGCATCCGCGATTGCCTGATCGACCTCGGCACGCGACTTGTTAACCTCTGTCATACTCTTCGTGAGCGACGTCGCGATATTCGTCAGCTCATTGGCATTGTTGCGGTACTCAACGGCGATTCTGCCCAGCGACGTCGCGGCAGACTTGAGACCGTCCTTCAAATTCTCATCGCTCACCTGGTCGGCAAGGCTGCGGAGCTGATCGGCCATCTCATCGATATCCTTGGCGCGCGCATTGAGGGCCGCAGCGGCATCGTTGAGTTGGGACACCGTAAGGTCGACATGCTGGTTCGCGGCATCGAACGCCTTCGCGAGCTCGGCAGACACATTGTCGAACGAACCCGCACTTCCATCGATCGCGGCATCGATGGCATCGTTTGCCGTCTTAAGCGCTTCTTTGGAATCATCGATGCCGCTCTTGGCATGCTCCATCAGCTGCTTGGTCGACTCATCGACCGTACCCGTCTGCTGGAGCATACCGCTCGCCGACGTCAACGAATCGGACGTAGAGCTCAAAATGCCCGCCAGCGACGAAGCATTAGCCTGAACGTCTTGCAGGTCCTCAATCGAATCGCCGAGCGTCGAGGACAGGTTGGCGATAAAGTTGCTGACTTGGTCGGTGCTCATGTAATCGAGCAGGCTGGACACCGTCTTAAGACCGATGCTCGTAATGGTCTTGGTAAAAGATTCGTTAACCTGGTTCTGAACGGCGCTCGAACCCTTCTCGGTCACGATCTGCGCGATGGCGTTGGCCTTCTGGTTCTCGTAAAACTCGATATCGGCGTGTTTCACGTCGGTCGAGAAAAGCGTCATCATGTCGGCGCTAAACGTTTTGGGGATAACGACGGCAGCATAGTACGCGCCCGACTTAACGCCCTCGATAGCCTTTTCGCGATTGTTAAGCACAACCCAATCGAAGCTCTCGTTGCCGCGTAGGGTGGCGGTCACGTTTTCGCCCACGTTAACCTCGACGGGGATCAGATCGCTCTCGTAACCCTCATCGGTGTTGACCACGGCGATCTTAAGATTGCCGGTGTTGCCGTACGGATCCCAGCTGCCGGCGATGTTAAACCACGCGTACAGACACGGCACGATAATGAGGCCCATCACGACAACCAAGCCGATTACGGAGCGAGACACGTTTTGGACATCGCGCTTAAACAGATGCAGGATGTTCTTCATTTATGCCTCACCTCCTTTGGAGTGCTTGCCAAGCGGGGTGGTATCTCCATCATTTGTGGCTGAGCTGTCGCTGCCCTGAGATTTATGGTGCGAGCCTATATGCGGCAAGCGGCCCGTGGACTGATCGCCACCCTTGGCACCACGCTCGCTGGCGTTGAGGCCAAACATGCGGCGGGCGGCAGGAATGGCGGCCGTGTGCTCGCGCATCTCGCGACGCAGGTCCTCATCGGAAAGCGCCGAGATGCGCATCTGGGTATTGAGGCTCGCGCGGATATATTCGATATTGATAAGCCAGCCGCAGATGGCAATAACCGAGATGATCCAAATGACAAGCAGGATGATCTTGCCGTTATTGTCGATATCGAGAACCGTCGACAGGACAAAGAGCAGGACCTGAACGCCCACCACGGCGGCAAAACCGCCCTTGATGTAGTACGGGTAGCGATGTTCAAAGGCGACCGCATGATCGAGCAGTTCGCGACGGTACGAATCGGAATCGAGCACGACGCGCATGGCCGTTCGCAAGGAGTAGCGCTCGCGCGGCAGGTCGTTAGACTCGCAAATCATCATACCGGTCGTGGAAAGCTGTTTATCAAAGAGCAGGTTGAGGTTGAGCAGCAGCGGACGCAGCTGCAGGCCGATAAAGAGCGCCACGATCAAGAACACGCCCAGAATGCACAGGTTAAACAGGTAGTTGAACGAATACATACCGCCGACCGTCTCACGCAGCAGATTGATGCCATAGGTAAAGGGCAGCAGCGGGTGCAGCCACTGGAAGAAGCCGGGCATCATCTCGATGGGGTACATGCCCGACGAACCCGGGATCTGCACGATGACAAGAATGACGCCGATTGCCTTGCCGATATGCTTAAACGTAGTGGACAACGCGTAAATGATGTTGACGTACGTAAATGAGATGGCGATGCCGCCCAGCACAAATAGGAGCGGACTGACGCACTGTACACCAATGACCAGATCTCCCACCGTAACGATAATGGCCTGCAACGCGCCCAGGATCACCAGGAGCAACCAGCGGCCAAAGTAGCCCTGACGCGCGGTAAAGCTGCCAACGCCTTCGCGATCGACCTCGAGCTTGTAAATGGCGATGAGCACGTAGCCGCCCACCCAAAGCGCCAGATTGGTGTAGAAAGGAGCAATGCCCGAGCCGAAGCTCTTAACCGGATAGATCGACTTGGAGGTCAGCTCGACCGGAGATGCCATGAAGTCAGCAACGTCATCGACGTCGACGCCCATCAGGTCGGCCAGCTCGCCCATGGACTCGGAGGTCTGCAGCGCCTCGATGTCGTTGGCGGCGGTGGCGAGCTTGTCCTGGACCTTGGCAAGCGAGGCGTCGGTCTGGGACAGCGTGGTCTTGGCCTGACCGAGCGTAGCGTTGAGTTGCGAAAGTGTACCGCGCGCACTTGCAATAGTAGGCGTGAGGCCAGACACGATTCCCGTCAGATCACCCGAGACGGCGGCAAATGAATCAAGCGCGCTCGAGGCCTTCGGCAGCGCGTTTTGTCCCAGGTCCGTCTGGGCCTGGCCAAGGTTGGTCGCACCGGTCTGGATTGCGTTATTGATAGCGTCGCTGGCACCCGAGACAGCCGCGGCGTCATTCGCCATGGCGCTCGACTGTGCAGACAGACCGTCCTTGATGCTCTGAAGCTTTTCATTCTGCTCGCGGAGCAAATCGATGGTCGACACAATGCGCGCGTCAATTTCCTTGGAACCTGTTGACGTGTCATTGACGAGAATTTCCAAGTGCCCGATAACGGCCTTATTGTGGTCGATCGTCGCCTGGAGAGACTCGAGCGAGTTGTCGATGCGGGTGGTCGTAGATGTGATCGTGCCCGTCAGCTTGCCAATCGCAGCGTTCGCGGAGGCTGACGTCTTGGTGAGCGCAAGGCTGCCTTCCGAGAGCGCCTTGGAGAGCGAGGCGACAGAGTTACCCGCCGTGGCGCGAGCCTCGCCCAGCAGGTCGTTGCCCTGGGAGATCGCCTGCGTCAGCGACGGCGCCTGACCCTGCAGACCGGCAAGTGCTGCATCTGCCGAGGCAATGGAACCACTCGTCTTATCGATGGCGGCATTCATGTCGCCAATCGAATCGCGCACTTCGCCCAACGTGTCAGAAGCCTCTGATACCGAACCGGCCAACGAATCCTGAGCCTGGGTTGCCTTGTCCTTTAAATCGACTCCGGCATCCTTGGCAATACTGGCAACGGTCTCACCCACCGTGGAGACGAACTCCGAGTTAATCTGCTGCTCGATGGTGTTTGCACCGGTGTCGGTAACCTTGGGTGCAATAGCGCTCTTTTTCTCATTGACGTAGTACGTAAGCTTGGGCTGATGGTAGTTGCCGTCGAGCATCGAGACCAGGTTATCCGAGAAGTTCTTGGGGATTACGATGGCCGCATAGTACTCACCGCTCTCGACGCCCTCCTTGGCGTCGGCCGCCGAATCGACGAAGGTCCAGCCCAACTGATCGTTCTCCTTGAGCTGATCGACGACCTTATCACCCGCGTTGAGCTCACCCACCAGGTCGTTTTGGGTGCCCTGATCGTTGTTGGCGATGGCAATCTTGATACCCTGAGTGTTTCCGTACGGATCCCAGTTTGCCACGATGTTGTACCAGGCATACAGCGAGGGAATAACGCACACGCCGAGGGTAACCACCAAGGCGACGGGGTTCACAAGCAGTCGCTTAATGTCGCGCTTGAATATCGCAAAGGAGACCTTTGCATCGGATAGTTTGCTGCCGAGACTCACGCTTGGGCCATCCATCCTGTCGTTGAATCAAATCGTACTATCGACAACCATTGTACGTAGGCGCTTTAGCGTCTCAGAGCACAATGGTATTGAGTTTTGCGGGTAGCAATATACTACGAAGACGAATTAACGTACAGTTGTACAGTATCTTAAATTTCAGCAGGTCACAAAACCACAACCCGCACAAATAAATGATCCCTTGGGGACGGAGGGATCATTCAAAAGGAAACGAGAGTGGAAAATCTCTCACTTCAAGCCCGCATTCGAGCCAAAAGTGGGAGATTATCCACTCTCGTTCTAATCTAGTTACGGTGCCGTATCCCCGAACTACATCAAGTTGCAAACAGCCGCCGCGAAGGCTACGGGATCCTCGGGGAGGATGCCCTCGACCAGCAGGGCCTGGTCATAGAGCAAACCGGAGTACTGCTTGATCTTGTCGGCGTCGCCCGCCTTCTGAGCGGCGACGAGCTTGTCGAAGACCGGGTGCTTGGCGTTGAGCTCGAGCACGCGCTGGCTCTTGGGCATACCGTCGGGCGCGCCCTCGGGACCCTTCTGGAGCACCTTCTCCATCTCGAGCGAAAGCGGGCCCTCGGTGGTGATGCACGCGGGAGCATCGGTCAGGCGCGCAGAGACGGCAACCTTCTCGACCTTGTCGCCGAGTGCCTCCTTCATGGCGTTAAAGAGGTCCTCGTTCTCCTTGGTGGCGTCCTCGGCCTCCTTTTTCTCGTCCTCGGTCGCCAGGTCAAGATCACCGGTTGCGACGTTCTTGAGCTCCAGGTGACGATCCTCAACCTCGGGCTCGGCACCATCGGCCACGGCCTTCTCGGCAGCCTCGCGGGCGGCATCGTCCTCGTAGATCTTGGGCATATCGGCGGCAACGTACTCACGCATAGCCTGGAACGTGAACTCATCCACATCCTGCGTCAGCAGCAGCACGTCATAGCCGCGGTCGAGCACGCCCTTTACCACGGGCATCTTGGCCAAGCGCTCACGCGAGTCGCCGGCGGCGTAGTAAATGGCCTTCTGATCCTCGGGCATGCCCTTGGCATACTCGGCCAGGGTAATCATCTTCTGCTCCTTGGCAGACCAGAACAGCAGCAGGTCGGCGAGCTCATCGGCCTTCATGCCGTAGCTCGAGTAGATACCGTACTTAAGACCGCGACCAAAGTTCTCAAAGAACTTCTCATAGGCCTCGCGGTCGTTGTCACGCATATCCTCAAGGTCAGCGGTGATCTTCTTCTCGACACGCTTGGCAATAGCCTTGAGCTGACGGTTCTGCTGCAGCGTCTCGCGCGAAATATTGAGCGTCACGTCGGCGGAGTCCACGACACCGCGCACAAAGTTGTAGTAGTCGGGCAGCAGGTCGTCGCACTTCTCCATAATCAGGACGTTGGAGCTGTAGAGCGCCAGGCCCTTCTCGTAGTCCTTGCTGTACAGATCGAACGGGGCGCGACCCGGCACAAACAGCAGCGCATCGTACTCAAGCGTACCCTCGGCATGGAAGCTGATAGTGCGCGCGGGATCGTCAAAGTCGTGGAACGTGGACTTGTAGAACTCGTTGTAATCCTTCTGCTCAACGTCGGAGCTGCGCTTCTTCCAGATCGGCGTCATGGAGTTGATGGTCTCGAGCTCCTGGTAGTCCTCGTACTCGGGCTTGTAATCATCCGGCGCGTCCTCGGGCTTGGGTTTCTGGCGGCTCTTGCTCACCATCATCTGAATCGGGTAGCGCACATAGTTGCTGTACTGCTGAATCAGGCTCTTAAGGCCCCACTCGGTCAGGAAGCGATCGTAGGTCTCGGCCTCGCCGTCGGCGTCGAGCTTCTCGTTCTCGCGCAGCGTCAGGATGACATCGGTACCGTGCTCAGCACGCTCGCCGTCCTCGATGGTGTAGCCCTCAAGACCGTCGGACTCCCAAACGTGGGCGGTATCCTCGCCATAAGCGCGGCTGACGACCTTCACGTGGCTGGCAACCATAAAGGCGGAGTAGAAACCCACGCCAAACTGACCGATGATGTCCACATCGGAGCCCTGCTGCTCGGCGTTCTCGGTCTTAAACTCCTCGGAGCCGGAATGAGCGATGGTGCCCAGGTTGCGCTCGAGCTCCTCGGCGGTCATGCCAATGCCGTTATCCGAGATGGTGATGGCACGGGCATCTTTATCAAAGGAGACGCGAATAGCCAGGTCGCCCTGGTCGAGCTTGACACTCGGGTCCTGCAGGCTCTTAAAGTTGAGCTTGTCGACGGCGTCGCTCGCGTTAGAGATAAGCTCGCGCAGGAAGATTTCCTTATTGGTGTAGATGGAGTTGATCATGAGGTCGAGCAGTTTTTTGCTCTCGGTCTTAAATTGACGCATGTGCAGTCCTTTCGCGCTACCCCTGCCCGCAAAAACGGCCCGGTTGCCCGAGCCGCATCGCAGACCTGCTATGTTCAGACTTAGATTTTATAACCCATTAGCGCGCATATATACATACGCAATCGAAAAACTGTATGTCAGAGCGCTCTGATGCGCCAATTGCCAAGAAGCGTCCCTAACTGCCGGCAGAAAAGGAACGTCCCTATCTGTCGCCCAGCAGTTTGGCCATCCAGGCATGAGGCTGGCCTTCGTCTTCGTAGTCCACCGGGGCAATCTGCGTGTAGCCGGCCTTGGCATAGAGCGGCAGCACGTACTCCTGTGCATGCAACTTTATGAGCTTGGCGCCGGCATCGCGCGCAGCAGCTTCGCTGGCTTCGACAATCTTGCTTGCCAGTCCGCGACGACGCATAGCCGGCAGCACGGCGACGCGCCCCATAATGTAGATCTCCCCCGCCGCAACGCCTTCGTCCATGTCGCATGCCGGCAACACCGGGGCTTCCGCATCTGCCGCGCGCTCCAGCTCCTCGGGAAACACGCGCGAGCAGCCGGCAAGCTCGCCGTCTACATAGAGCGTCACATGAATGCAGTTCTGATCCTCGTCGATAGCGTCGAACTCATTCTCGTAGCCCTGCTCGTCCATAAAAACGACGCGGCGCACCAACGCCGCGTCATCAAAGCATCCCGTCTTAAGTTGGATATCCATGGCTGCCCTTTCATTCAATGCGAACGTTAGGGACAGATATTAGCGAAAATGAGCTCCGCGCACGCTAAACTTCGCGCGAGCCTTCGCCAGGCAGTCGTAATGACCCACGTTATGGGCATCGCTCGCGATGAAGCTGTACAGGTTCTGATCGAACAGGCGCTGTGCCGGCTTTTTTTCGCGACCAAAGCGACCGCCGGCAATAAAGTCCGCCGAAGCCTGCAGCTTGCAGCCCATATCGACCAGGCGCTCCGCCACGCTTACATCCTTTTGAACCGCACGATAGCGCTCAGGATGAGCGATGATCACCTGGTAGCCACGGCACTGCAAATCGTAAATCGTGTTCTCGTACTCTCTAAACGCATACGCATCGGCATGCGTCGAAAGCTCGAGCAGAAACTCGTTGGTTCCATCGAAATGCAAGTGCTCCGCGGCATCGATACCAAGTTCAACGAGCTTTCGATGGTTGACCTCGAAGCCCATCTGGAGCGGAAAACCGTCAGCGTTATCACGCAGCAGTTCAAAGGCATCCCACATCTTGTCGTAATCAAAATAGGGATCACGGCAGTGAGGAGTGCAAACGATTCTGGTTACACCGGCCCGCTTGGCAGCCTCGAGCATCGCCAAGCTCTCATCGAGATCGGCGGCGCCGTCGTCTACACCCGGCAAGATATGGCAATGAATGTCACGCATAGGTCAGCCTTAATCAACTAAACGTTTGCTCGGTTGGTGAAGATGCCCTTTTTGGAAGTCCCCTGATCGTCCGAGCCCTTCTTCACCTTCTTACCGTCCTTGGTGTAGTAGGAGTAGTAGTACTCGCTGGTCTCGGTCTCGCAGTAGTTCATAACGGTACCGATGAGCTTGACCTTTTCGGACTTCTTAAGCTGGCCGATAGCGTTGAGTGCCTCCTCGCGCTTGGTGAAGTCCTCGCGCACCACGAACAGCGTACCGTCGGTCAGGCTGGCAATCTCGGCAGCATCGATGAAGGTGCCGACCGGGGGAGCATCAAAGATGACGTACTGGAACTTGGCGGACAGTGCCTTTACCAACTTGGCAAAGCGGTGAGAGACAATGATGTCGGCAGGATTGGGAATATGCGGCTCGGCATCGAGGAAGTAGAAGTTCTTCTGACCCGTCTCGACAATTGCCTGGTCAATGGAGATCTGCTCGGAAAGGACCGCATAGAGTCCGCCGCGCGAACGAACGCCGAGCATATCGGAAAGGGACCTGCGGCGCATATCGGCCTCGACCAGGAGCACGGACTTGCCGCTCGTGGCGATAGCCTGGGCAAGGTTGATGGAAACCGTAGACTTGCCCTCGTTGGGAATCGAGGACGTGACGGTAATAGTGCGAATGGGGTCGTCCACGCTCGCAAAGCGGATGTTGGCCAGAAGGGTCTTGGCGGCATTCTGTACAACGAGCTTATCGGTGTTCTTTGCCTTAGCCATGCCTATTTACCACCTTTCATAGCCGGAATTCGGCCAACAACGGGAATGCCCAGGAGCTCTTCTGCCTCTTCGGCACCGCGGATGCGGGTATTGAGCATGTCTGCCAAAACGACATAGGCAACTGCGATAAAGATGCCCGCGAGGAACGCGACAGCAACGTACAGCATACGCTTGGGGCCGCTGGGGGCTTCGGGGGTCTTAGCCTCGTCGATAACGTTGATGCTCTGGGCAGCGCCGACGTTCTGAGCGACCGTACTCACCGAGCTAGCTATGGCCTTTGCGACCTTAGCCGTCTCCTTGGCATCGGTGCCGGTAACCGAAAGCGTAATGACACGCGTGGTGGTCTCGGAGGAAACAGACACCTTGTAGTCATCCAGATCGGTGAGGCCCAGTTCATTGGCGGCGCCGCTCTTAACGCTATCGCTATCCAGCAGCGTGGCGATATCGTTGGAAAGCATCTGACTCGCCGAGAGATCGTTGTAGCTCATCTGGCCGCTATCGTCGGTCTTGGCGAGAATGTACATGCTCGTCGTCGCGGTGTAGGTGTTGTCCATCGCAACGAAGGACACGATGCCCATGGCGATCGCGCAGACCACCGGAAGGGTGATGACCAGCTGAAGGTGCTTCTTCAGCAGCTGGAACAGTTCGAGAAGGGTCATGCAGCTTGCCTTTCATTTCCCCAGTTCGGATTGACAAAACTGTCCGTATGTTATCGCATCTTTTTACCGAGACCAAACTCTATACATAAGAAACAGGCTCTCCTGTAAAAATGTCGGAAGCAATCGTAAAATTGCACAACAACGCCGCACCCGAAAGTCAAATGCGGCGTCTGCATCAATATCTATGTTGTATCGCTATGCGAATGGCTCGTCCTGCTGTATGGGAAACGTCACCGTAATGGTGGTTCCCACGCCCAACTCGCTCGACAGATCGAGCGTGGCGTGATGATACAGGGCCGCATGTTTGACAATGGCAAGCCCCAGACCGGTTCCGCCGCGTGCCTTGGACCTACTCTTGTCCACGCGATAGAACCGCTCAAATACCTTGCCCTGTTCTTCAGGCGCGATACCGATTCCCGTGTCGGCGACCGCAAGGAACGGATGGCCTTCGTCGTTGGTGCCGCACTGCAGCGTAACCGTACCGCCGGGTCGATTGTAGCGGATGGCGTTGCTTGCCAGATTATAGATGAGCTCGTCAATCAAGCGCGACACGCCCTCGATGACCACAGGCTTGGTCTCATGACTTATCGTCACATTCGCCTGACGGGCGACCTGTTCAAGACGCTGCTCGACCGCGTAGATGGCACGCGAGAGCTCAATAGGCTCCGTGGACCCAATGGGCACCGCCTCGCCCTCAGCTGCACGCTCGGCCTCGTCCAAGTTAGACAGCGTAAGGATATCGTTGACAAGCGCTGCCAAGCGGCCCGCCTCACGATAGATGCGACCGCCAAAGTTGCGCAGGTCGCCCTCGCCCTCGACCATGCCGTTTGCGATGAGCTCGGCATAGCCCGAAATCGCCGTAAGGGGCGTCTTGAGCTCATGGGTGATATTCGCCGTGAACTCGCGGCGCATACGGTCGTTGTCCGCCAGCACCGCCATTTGGCGCTTGAGCTCCTGGCGCTGCGACTCAATACGCTCAAGCATGGGGACCATCTCGGCATAGGCGTGCTCATAGCTACGGCGTGGGTGGTCCAAATCCACCTCTTGCAAAGGCGCGATGATGGCACGGGACTCGCGGCGCGCCATAAAAAACGAGAGTACCGCACCCGCTGCTGCGATAAGCAGCATCGGCGCCACCATCGACAGCAAAATCGCCGCAACGCCAGGCTGGGCCTGCGCCAAGCGGACAACCTGGCCGTTATCAAGGGCGACGGCGCGATACAGCATAATCTCGTCGAGCGTAGAGCTTGCGCGCTCCGCGGAACCCGAACCACTCTCAAAGGCCTCGATGACCTCGGGGCGATCGCCATGGTTGGGCAGTGTGGAAGGCGACGCCTCGTTGTCGTAGGCAACCGATCCATCCTTGTTAATCAGCGTGATGCGCAAGTCCTCTCGATCGAGGCTACGCAAGAACGGGATGGGCTCCTGCTGCTCGTCGAGGGCGGCAGCAATGAGCTCGGTTTCCTGCGCCAGATTGGCACTCGTGGCATCCGCCAAGGTGTTTTGCACAAAGAACGCACCCAGCACCGTAAACGCCACGATAACCGCCATGGCGCAGACAAAGATCGTCACAAAAACGCGGTGCGACAGCGTATGTTTTCCCTGGGGGGCGAAGACCACGGGTTACTCCTCCGATGCGGTGGCCGCGGTGTCGTCACCTTCGGCACCATCACCGGCAGAAGGCTCGGCCAAGCGGTAGCCCACGCCGCGCACGGTCTCGATGGCGCTGGCATGCTCGCCCAGTTTTTGGCGAAGCGTCTGCACGTGCACGTCAACGGTGCGCGAACCGCCGTCGAAGTCCCAGCCCCACACGCTCTGCAGCAACGACTCGCGGGTAAAGACCACGCCGGGCTTGCGCATGAGGTACTCGAGCAGGTCGAACTCGCGCAGGGTGAGCTTAAGCGACTCGCCGGCAACAGTCACCTCACGATGGCTGGGCGAGAGCACAATGTCGCCCACGCTGAGCACATCGCTTGCCTGTTTGACCATGCCGCCGCGACGCAGCAGTGCGCGGCAGCGGCTGGCGAGCTCCATGAGCGAAAACGGCTTAGTCAGGTAATCGTCGGCACCGCCATCGAGCGCCATCACCTTGTCGAGCTCGGTATCCTTGGCGGTAAGCATCATGATGGGCACCGTCGCCGTCAGGCGATCGGCACGCAGTCGACGCATAATCGCCAAGCCATCGGTATCGGGCAGCATGATGTCGAGCAGGACGGCATCGGGTACCCGTCGCGCCACGGCAGCCTTAAACTCACCGTCGCACGAAAAGCCTTCGGCCTCAATCCCCTGCTTGCGCAGCGCATAGACCGTCAAATCCCTGATGTTGTCATCGTCCTCGACGTAATAGATCATGTTGAACCCCTTTGCGGCCGGCATGACCGCATCTTAACCCTAAAGGTACCTTTACTAGATGGTATCAGCCAAAACGCCCCGTCAAATAATCCGCCGTGCGCGGATCGGTCGGATTCTTGAAGAGTTGCGCGGTGGGCGCGTGCTCCACCAGCTCACCCAGCAAAAAGAATGCGACCGAATCGGAGATACGCGCCGCCTGCTGCATATTGTGCGTAACGACCACGAGCGTGCAGGTCTCTTTGAGCTCGCAGGCCAGCTGCTCCACCACCAGCGTCGACACAGGGTCGAGTGCCGAGGTCGGCTCGTCCATCAGCAGAATGTCGGGCTGCACGGCAAGTGCGCGGGCGATGCACAGACGCTGCTGCTGGCCGCCCGAAAGACCCAGACCCGACTCTTTGAGCTTGTCCTTGGCCTCGTCCCACAGGGCGGCGCGTCGCAGGGAATCCTCGACCAGCCCATCCAGCACAGCGCGATCGCGCACGCCCATGCCGCGCGGCCTATAGGCGACGTTGTCGTAGATGCTCATGGGAAACGGGTTGGGGCGCTGGAACACCATGCCCACGCGCTGGCGCAAACGGCAGATGTCGTAATCGCCCAGGATATCTTGACCATCGAGCGCAATCTTGCCCTCGATGCGGCAATCCTTGATGCCGTCGTTCATGCGGTTAAAGCAGCGCAGCAACGTGGACTTTCCGCAGCCCGAAGGCCCGATGAACGAGGTGATCTGCTTGTCGCGGATCTTGATATTCACGTCCTTGAGCGCATGGTGGTCGCCATAGAACAGGTCGAGGCCCTCGACATCGATGCGCGTCGGCGAGGCGGCAAGATCCTCTGCCGTGGGGCGAGTCGCATCCCCAACCTCGCGCTCGTGCGCGGCCTCGGCCTGCGCTTTCATGAGTTCTTCAAGCTCCGTGGGCTCCACAGCCGCAGCAGCCGTCATACCGCATACCTCCACATCGATATCAATTCAGCAGTATCGATAGTAGGAATCGCGGCTCATATGCACGTGAGCGCATTGTCAAGTGTTTGTAAGGGCACACTGGCTATGCGGCGGGCAGCTCGATGGTGAATATCGTGTGTTCGGGCGTCGATTCACATGCAACGGTACCGCCGTGCGCGCATACGATCTCCTTGGCGATGGCAAGCCCCAGTCCAGCGCCGCCGCGATTGGTCGCACGCGCCGCATCCAGGCGATAGAACTTCTCAAAGATCACCTTGAGCTTTGCCTCAGGGATGGGATCGCCCTGATTGATAAAGCGCACGCGCACGCCACCGCCGTCCCGGCGTCTGGCCTCGATCGTGATGGTCGAGCCCTCATAGCTATAGGCAACGGCGTTTTTCATGATGTTGTTGAACACGCGAGCCATCTTGTCGCCATCCACGAGCACCGTCAGGTCCTCGCGAATATCAACTTGGGCTTCCTTATGCTGCTCGTTGAGGATGGGATAGAACTCGTCAGCCACCTGAGCCAGCAGCAACCCCAGATCAACATAGCCGCGCGTGAGCACGATATCGTGGAAGTCAAAGCGCGTGATATCGAAGAACTCTTCGATGAGTGCATCGAGCCGGTGCGCCTTGTCGAGAGCCACGCCCGTAAAGTGCGCACGTTGCTCAACCGGCAGCTCAGGAGCCTCTTGCAGCAGCGAAAGATAGCCCACCACACTGGCAAGCGGGGTGCGTAGGTCATGTGCCAAGTACGTGACCAAATCGTCCTTGCGATGCGACTCGTCACGCAGAGCTTGCTGCACCTTGCGCTCACGGTCACGCACGCGGTTAAGGGCGCCCTCGACCTCCAAGAAGTCGCCGTCAATGTTGTCCCAGGTGTCGGGGTGATCGATCAGGCGATCTTGAATACGAGCGGCCAGCACACAATCGGCATGCTGCTCGCCCTGTTCGTAGCCCTGGTAGTACAGGGCGCGGCCGCACAAGAACAGCACGCACGCGGCAAGCGCCAGCACAAAGCCAAGCATGTTGAATACAAAGCCGGCATCGAACAGCACCGGCCCTTCGATGCCGCCGAGCGCCATGGCGCCAATCGCCAACGTCATGGCCCACGCGGCGCCGCCAATCACCATGCAGCGGCGCACGATCTCAAATCGATCGATCAGCAAAAAGCCGACAAGCAGCACCGCCAAGATTCCAGCGATGTTATCAATGCCAATCAGCAGCAGGCTCAGCAAAAAGAGCAGCACCGTTGCAAGCGCGCGGTTGTCGACGACCGACCTCACGTATTCAAAGAGTCGATCGGGCACCTCGAACGCTTGTCTATCGTCTTTTGTCATATCAAGATCCTCACAAGCGAAAAGCGTTATTCGATTATGTAGCCGACGCCCCAGACGTTTTTGATAAAGCGCGGCTTTTGTGCGTCGTCGCCAATCTTTTCGCGCAAGTGGCGAATGTGCACCATCACCGTATTGTTGGAGCCGGGCATAAAATCCTCGTTCCACACCGCACGGAACAGGTCCTCCACGGCCACCACGCTGCCGCGATGCTCGACCAGATACAGCAAGATTGAATACTCGGTGGGTGTGAGGCGTACCGGTGCACCGTCCACCGTCACGGAACGAGCGTCGCGGTTGATCTCCAAGCCGTCGAGCTGAATGGTCGGCGACTCGGCCGCCTGTGCACGGCTACCGTAGCTGGTGTAGCGGCGAAGCTGAGCGTGCACGCGCGCGACGAGCTCCAGCGGACGAAACGGCTTAACCACGTAATCGTCCGCGCCAAGCGAAAGGCCCTCGATCTTGTCTTGCTGGGCATCGCGCGCCGTCAGCATGATCACAGGATAGGTATGGCTGGAACGGATCGTACGCAGCAGCTCAAACCCATCGATATCGGGCAGCATGACATCCAGCAGCGCCAGATCGAACTCCTGCTCCAAGATTGCCTTGGCAGCATCGGCCCCGCTATAGGCAATCTGGACGTCAAAGCCTTCTTTTGTAAGGTAGATGCCCACTAGGTCGGCAATGGCCTTCTCGTCATCAACTACCAGTATGCGCTCGTTCATGCGTGCTCCTCTCGCGCTCCATTATGCCCGAGGGGGCGCCCGTCACACACAACAAGCGTGGGTGATTAAGTCGGCCTTAAGCACCCTTGTGCCCGTTCGGGCGCGGATGTGGGTCACGCACGCACGCGATGATCGCCGACGCCGGCAAACGATATACTCTAGTTTCAGAAGAGACCATCCCGTCGAAAGCGAAATCCGTGAAGTCCCTCACCTCTTTTGCAAAGCGCTCAGCCCAGCTTGCCGCCGGCTTTGTCTGCGCTATCGCCCTTGCCGCTGGCGTGCCCACCGTCGCCGGCGCCCAAGTGCTCACGACCGACAATGTTTGCGGCAAAACCGCCGATGCGCGCGGTATCACGGCCGAAAACCTGCCCGATATCGATGCGACCAATGCCCTCGTCATGGGCAAAGACGGCACCGTCTACTATGCCCGCGACGCCGATGAGCAGGTCAAGATTGCCTCGATCACCAAGGTCATGACCGCAATCCTAACCGTCGAGAATTGCAAGATGGACGAGAAGGTCACAGTGAGCAACGCCGCGGCCACCGTGGGTAATTCGACCGCCGGCTTGCTCGAAGGCGACGAGCTTACCGTGGAGCAGGCACTGCGCGGCCTGATGATTCCCTCGGGCAACGACGCCGCCATCGTGCTCGCCGAATATGTGGGCAAGAAGATCGACCCTAAGACCAAAGACGCCGAGGCCACATTTGTGAAGGCCATGAACGAGCGCGCTAAGAAGCTCGGCTGCACCGGTACGCTTTTTGAAAACCCGCATGGTCTGGACTTTGATGAGTGGGCTGGCGATATGCACTCAACCGCACACGACGTAGCGCTGATGATGCAGGAGGCCATGAAAAACGACACGATCCGCGAGGTCGTAGCGAGCGAGGATTCCTGGATCGAGGTCACGGGCGCCGACGGCACCGACCATTCGCATTCCATGGACACGCATAACTATTTGCTGGGCCAAGATGGCAACATCGGTGGCAAGACCGGCACCACCGACGATGCAGGCTATTGCTTTGCGAGTGCCTACAACCGCGATGGTGACGAGATCTACACCGTCGTTTTGAACTCCACCACCACCGACCAGCGCTTTACCGATACCGCAACCCTTGCCAATTGGTACTACGGTCACAAGGTGACGGTCGCGATCGCCAACACGCAGGAAAAGACCGCCAACGGCAACCCGCTTATGGCGCGCATTGGCCAAACCGACTGGACGGATAAGACGATCGACGCCACACTCGCCGATCCTACGGCGCAAGCGACCGTGTTTTCCCTTGCCGGCGAGGTGACCGAAAAGGTTAGCCACGACGATCTTTCGGGCACGGTGCATGTGGGCGACAAGGTGGGCAGCGTTACACTCAAGCAGGACGGCACCAAGATCGCCGTCATGGACCTGGTTGCCGACGAGGAAGGGGCAGGGCCGAATCCCATTGAGTGGCTCCTTGTGAAGCTCGACCGCCTGGGCCGCCGCATCGACAACCGCCCACTCACGGCAGAAAGCGAGACCGTCGCCAAGGCGCCCGAGATGTAAGATCGAAGAACAATACACTCGCTGAAAGGAGGCGTCCAACGGGGCGCCTCATTTTTTGAGGGTTCGAATCCCCAGTTAACATTCTCCTAATTAAAAAAAGGGCCCCAAATGGGACCCTTCTTTCAATTCATACTGGCGGAGAGCTGGGGATGTCCGGGCATGCTACGCATGCCCTCCGGCTTCAAAGCCTGGCGGCTTTTCGCCCACGGGCTACAAACGCTTTCGCGTTTGCTTAACGCCCGTGCCCTCTCGGGTTCGAATCCCCAGCGCCCTTTCTCGATAATAAAAAAGGGCCCCCGATGGGACCCTTCTTTAAAGTTAAACTGGCGGAGAGCTGGGGATTCGAACCCCAGATGCCCTTTTGGGGCATACTCGCTTAGCAGGCGAGCACCTTCGGCCTCTCGGTCAGCTCTCCGTAACAGCCGTTCTATAGTAACCAAACAGTCGAGGATGGGCAAGAGGGAATTTGGAGCGATTCCATTTTTACCTTTCCCGCACCGCCTCCAACAAATAGTCGCGCATATACGGAATTGCAAACGAAACACAGCCATAGCCCGCAGGCTCAATCAACCCCGCATCGATGAGACGTTTACGATACGAGCCGACCTTGTTCGCCGGCAACCCCATCTTCTTGGCGATATCACCGTTGGCAATCTCATCACCCTCGCATTGAGCCATTGCCGCGAGATACTGAAACTGTCGCTCTGAAACCCTGCGCAGCGCCGGGGCAATCACCATAGCATTAAAGCTATCAAGAGCCGCTTGGATACCTTTACGCGCGGACCCTTCGTTCACGCTCTCCGCCCCGCTGCGCGCAGCAACCTGCCAAGCGTAATATCCGACCAACTGGACCATAAAGGGATAGCCTGCTGAAGCCTTTGTTAATAGCTCAGCGGCGTCTTCATCGAGCTCCTTGCCCGCTCGTCTCATTGTATCCTCAAGCGATCCACCGACTTCAAAATCGGAGAGACGAGTGAGTTCGATATGTTTTGCCCGCTGAAGGAAGGTAAGGGTATCATCAACCACCACGCCATCCACCGATGTTGGCAAGCCGGCGAATGCAAAAGCGACATTCGCCCCTTGGCGAATCAAAAGCTGCATCTCATTGCCCAGCTCGCGCATTTCCTCAGTTGAGGCATCCTGAATCTCGTCGAGCGTAATGAGCAGACCTCCGCGCTTCGCGGCATCGTACATTGCCTCGCCCAGATGAGATGCCGACTTCGATACCTCAACGGAGCCAAGGCTGACTCCTAGAATTGATGGGGAAATCGACATTGACTCAAGACGAACATTTCGCTGTAGAGCCTCGAGGATTCTACTGCAAAAACCGGCATTCGAGGCGACGTCAACAACCTCGAATCCTTTTTTTCGCGCAAGATCACCCAATGCATTGAGAAGCACCGTTTTACCTGTGCCTCGGACGCCCGAGATGCGCATGAGTCGATCGGGAGCACCAGGACCATTCTCAAGGGCCTCGGCAAAATCATCCAAAACAGCGTCACGTCCGATAAGCTCAGGCGGATTCATGCCCGCCGTTGGCTTAAAGGGATTAATGGCTTTCGACATTCGACCCTCCTCTGCTAGTTTTAACAACTTTAACAAAGTTTAGCAACTTTAGCAGAGTTTAACAGGTTTAGCAGACCTAGCCGCTTTTGACCTTACCGGTCCTGCTGGAGCCACCCACTTGAGCAAATACAAATGGCTCCATTCAATTTGTCGGCAACCTGCTCGATACAGTAATTCGTACTTTAATTCGCTACGACTTAATTCGTTATACCTTATCTATACGCAAATGTTCCCGGTACGCCGGCAGCAGTAGCCCCTTCGTTTTGTCGGCATGGTGAGCAAATGGGATGACAAGCGCGGTCCAGCCCTTCTATGCTGCCCCTACCCCAGCGAGCGGTTGAGGGAGCCGAGCTCATCGTTACCCATGGTGCGCCACATTTGATAGATGCAGCCGCGCGCCAAGAAAAAGAAGCCGTTGTCGACGAGTTGCACGGCGGCATCCGCGAGTTGATTGGTCACGGCGGGCACCGGCGGCAGCTCAAGACCTGCCTTGCGGATGGTCTCGACAGCCTCCTCAAACGTGGGCGGTTTGATGACGCCCATCTCGTTCATAAGGCCCTGCATTTCCTCCTGCGCACTGCCGCCCGACTCCTCGCCGCGCGGCACCAGGCGATAACATGCCAGCGCCAGCTCGAGCTGGTCGCAGTTCCAGTAGGCGAATGCCAGGCGATAGAACAGGTAACCGATCGAAGGCCGGTCGCTGGCAATGCGCAGGCCGTGACGCGCTACCTCGATAATCTCGTCATAACGCTCCAGGCGTGCTAGCACGTTAATCAGGGCAAAGTGAGACTGCATGGACGAGCGCGCCAAGTCGTAGAGACGGCGCACCTCGGGCAGCGCACGCTCAAAGTCCTCTTGTTCGGCGTAAAAGCTGCAAATCTCGTGCTGGGCAAAATACAGCGCATCGGGAGCGCGAAGGATACGCACGGAACGGTCCTCCTCCATCACCGGCAGCACCATGCGCACCAGCTGGTTGTCGCAGAACTGGGTCTGCACTGGGCCCGTCGCCAAAAGCTCAGCAACAGTACACTTGGCTTCCAGCTCCTCGACAAGGCGAGAAAAGCCCTCGAAAGCACCGGCTCGGTCAACTTTGGATTGCTCGCGCAGCTCGACGACACGGGCGACATACGGATCGTTGTCCTCCTCCATGACCTCAAGCTCGTCAGCCGTATCAGCGAGCAGCAGATCGCGAAGCGCAGGCGGCAATGGACGATGGTCATCGCGTGGTCGGGCGTGAACCTCTGCAGGCTCAATCATGTCCGGCGCATCTGCCTCATATGCCTCGAGCAAATGCTTGCAGGGCATGTCGTCCATATCCATGCTCTCAAGATCCTTGGCGACAGAAACGCAATCGGCCAGATAAGCCGCACGGCCAAAGGAGTACGTTTTAACAACGCGCTCGCCCTGCTCGCCGTCGGGAGCCGCAATCTGCACGTAGCAGCGCGTGATGCAAGCACCCGAAGCAAAGCAAGCCGCCGCGAGTGTAAGCGCAATACGCGCATCGTGCTCGGTGGCCCATGCTGCGCGCTTAGGCTCATCTACCTCGCGCCAGGCGTCATCTTGAGCATCGTATTCGCGCCGCGGCATAGCATCGACAACCGTGCGGCCAAATCGCACCAGCATGATGCCCTCGGCGACGTTCGCTCGATAGGTGTAATCGAGCCGCGTGACCACGTTGAGCGCTTCTACGATACGTGCAAAGCGGGTGCGAACGTCCCACTCTCCACCCGGCTGGCACGCAACCGTCCCCGGCTTGGCCCACGGGTTGTCATTCGACAGCGTTTCGAGCAAGCGAGGAACGTCGTTTGTCGTCTTGCTGATATGCCATAGGTCGAAGAGCGAGCAGCCCTCAAAGCTTGGCGACGAGGCAACGGGGCCCAACCCTGCTCCAATACGCTCAAGGATGCCCGATAGGCGGTTCAGGCGGCACTCGACGGCAAGCAGGGTATCGATCTCGTCCTGGTCCAGCAGGCTACGGTCAAAATTGAGATAGAAGAGCCTCGAGCGATCGATGCGCGCCAGGCTCATTTCGGTTTTAGCCGCTATGGTGCGCAGGCGTGGCAGATTAACTTCGCCCATCAAAGCGGCGGCATAGCGCTCAATGCCACTTGGATTATCTGTATGGTCAATGCGGTAGAGCAACGTTTCAATTGCATCGGGCAGCGGCGTGGAATCAAAACCCAGCAGTACCTCAACCGGCTCGGGGAGTTTTACAAGTTTGATCTTGTCGACGGCATTTTTCATGCCCTCGTCGAGGCCGTCACCGTTTGCCGTGCTTGAGATGGAGTTTTCAGAATCGGCGAATATCACGTAACGCAAGAACATCGAGGCCATGAACTCGCCGTAGCGAAGGCTGCGCGTCGAATTCCACGTCTCGCGATCGGATTGTTCGCGCATGGTTCCTTCGGGAGAGCCGATGACTCGCGCCCGGGAGCGCATCGTCCCATCGGTACCCCTGACTGCAATCTCACCGATGTTGGAATCGGACTCGTCAAGAATCAGCTGCATGTCGGGATCGTCGGGCAGCGATACTTCGTTAACGGGACGGTCCACCTTATAGACCTCACCCGAAACGCTCACGTAGCCCAAAAGCGACACATGGCTTTTGCCGACGAATTCGACGACATAGCATGATTCATGCGGGTCCTCGCCAAAGAGCTTCCAAACCACGCCATACGAGCGTCCCGCAGGCTGCTCGGGCATGGCCGGAAAGCGCTTTTTGGGATCAAGAAACCTGAGCTTGTATGTCGGACGCTCTGCCACGAAATATCACCCTGATCGGTCGTCTAAAGAAAGAGCGCGCCACGGGCTCACCGAGGCGCATACTCGAAATCTTACACGAGTCGATGAGAAATAGTCCCCTTTGACCGAGGTTCGAATCCATGCGGTGTTTACGTAAAAGAAAAGCCCCCGTTGCCGGAGGCTTTCAATTTCGATTGGTGCGGCGTATAGGATTCGAACCTATGACGTTCTGATTCGTAGTCAGACCCTCTATCCAGCTGAGGTAACGCCGCGACTTGTTGATTATTATGCACATCGACTGAATAAATGTCAAGCATTTTTCGAAAAAAGTTATCAAATTTGATTTTTACTCATTTGACGCAGTCAATCGACTCGATACTTTCAAACACGGCAAAAGCAACTTCTCAAGTATATCGACATATAAGAAAAGCCTCCGTTACCGGAGGCTTTAAAGTTCAGTTGGTGCGGCGTATAGGATTCGAACCTATGACGTTCTGATTCGTAGTCAGACCCTCTATCCAGCTGAGGTAACGCCGCAACGCACGGATTATTATGCACGTGACCCCTCGATGGGTCAAGCGACAATTTGGAAAAATTTTACGAAGTGATGATTAAGACGCTCGCGCCTCAACCGAGGTTCGTATCAATGCATGGTTTCCGAAAAAGAAAAGCCCCCGTTGCCGGAGGCTTTCAATTTCAATTGGTGCGGCGTATAGGATTCCGCGCATCCGCTGCGCGGATCCGCACCGGCTTCGCCCGCCTGCCGGCGGACTCGCCCGCGGGCTAAAAACGCTCCGCGTTTTCTTTACGCCCGCGCCTCGACCGAGGTTCGAATCCATGCGGTGGCGGCATAAAAGAAAAGCCCCCGTTGGCGGAGGCTTCAAGTTCAATTGGTGCGGCGTATAGGATTCGAACCTATGACGTTCTGATTCGTAGTCAGACCCTCTATCCAGCTGAGGTAACGCCGCAGCGCAAGACATATAAAACCACTTTAGCTTATTGGAGTCAAGCACAATCTCAAACTTTTTTGTGGAACGCAGTTTTGTCATGCTGCTCCGCATATACCGCCGTTCCCCGTACGATCGATTGGCTTTTCGATCACGTCAAACTTAGCATCAAGTTCCCTCAGGAGCGATCTCACCCGCTGGGCACAATCATAATCGGCAAACGAGATGCTCAGCATGCGCGCGACCTGGTTGGAAGTCCCAACTCCATAGAAGTGCTCCAGCGCCACAAGTCCCTCGTGCGTCACAAAGGTCTCGGCCACATGCGGCGACTCCTCAAAGCACCATTGGGTCAACGGTCCCTCGCTCGTCTGTCGAACCACTAGGCCACCCATGCCAGACGGCTCACACGTTACAAGCAGGTACTCCCCGCCCTCGTCGCTCTCAAACAAAACCACCCGATCATCAAACAGCTCCATCGCGTCCCCTTTCTCTCGCTCTTATTTAGCAAAAGCATAGCAGGTAGATGGCTGTATACAGAACAGTTGTTCGTGTGTTTTCTATTGAGCTGTCCGCACGGCATGGTATGGACCTGCGCACGAAATAGGGCGCCCCCGAAGGAGCGCCCTTGCATATCCCCTATGCAGCCAACTTACGCGACCGGCTCGATCTTCTCGAGACCACCCATGTAAGGACGCAGGACCTCGGGGATCGTGATGGTGCCGTCGGCGTTCTGGTAGTTCTCCAGAATGGCGGCCATGGTGCGGCCGGCCGGCAGGCCGGAACCGTTGAGAGTGTGCAGGTAGCGCGAACCCTTGAAGTTCTCGGGGTCGCGATACTTGATGTTGGCGCGGCGAGCCTGGAAGTCACCGCAGTTGGAGCAGGAGCTGATCTCCTTGTAGGCGTTGTAGCTCGGCAGCCAGACCTCGACGTCGTAGGTCTGACGGGCAGAGAAGCCCAAGTCGCCGGTGCACAGGCTAATCACGCGATACGGAAGGCCCAGCTGCTGCAGCAGGTACTCGGCCTCGGCGGTCATGCTCTCGAGCTCCTCGTCGGACTCCTCAGGCTTGGCAAACTTGACCATCTCGACCTTGTCGAACTCGTGCTGACGGATGATGCCGCGGGTGTCGCGACCGGCGGAACCGGCCTCCTCACGGAAGCAGGGGGTGAAGGCGGTGTAGCGGCGCGGCAGGGTGTCGGCATCGAGGACCTCGCCGGCGTGCAGGTTGGTGAGCACGACCTCGGCGGTGGGGATCAGGAAGTTGTCACCCGAGACGTGATAGGCGTCGTCCTCGAACTTGGGCAGCTGACCCGTGCCAAACATGGTCTGACGCTTGACGACGATGGGCGGCCACCACTCCTTAAAACCACGGCTGGTGTGCGTATCGAGGAAGAAGTTGATGAGGGCACGCTCCAGGCGGGCGCCGGCGCCACCGAGAACGGTGAAACGGCTGCCGGAGAGCTTGTTGCCGCGCTCGAAGTCGAGGATGTCCAGATCGGTGCCCAGATCCCAGTGCGGCTTAAAGTCGAAGTCGAACTCGCGCGGGGTGCCCCAACGACGGCGCTCAACGTTCTCGTCCTCGTCTTTGCCGTACGGCGTGGCCTCGCAAGGAATGTTGGGCAGGTGAGCCATGAAGTCGTACTGCTCCTGCTCGAGAGCAGTACGGCGCTCGGCCAGACCGTCAATCTTCTCGTTGACGGCGCGCACGGCCTCCTTGGCGGCCTCGGCCTCGTCCTTCTTGCCCTCCTTCATCAGGGCGCCGATCTTCTTGGACTCGGCATTGCGCGTAGCCTGGAGCTCCTCGACCTCGGTGATGACGGCACGACGCTCGTCGTCGAGCTCAAAGAACTTCTCGCGATCCCAAGACGTCTGGCGGTTAGCCATGGCGACATCGATGGCATCGGGGTTCTCGCGAACAAACTTGATATCAAGCATTAGATCCTCCGGCGATATACATTCCATTTAGGTTGCAACCTTGTACATGTATGGGCAAGTATATACTTATGAGCGTTTACGACCCAACTCAACTACGCAAGAAGGCACCCAATGGACGCAGTTTTTTCCTTTTTGTTTGGCACCCGCACCGGTTTTGCCATCCTTTTCGCCGGCGGCATCCTGTTATTTGCGATTCTTGCCTTTGTAATGGAGAAGCGTACCCATAAGATGTACGTCGACCGCGGACCCAAGTCCGAGGATGAGGAAGACAGCTTCTGGGACTAACCTGCCAAAAAGGGACAGGTTTATTTTGGTCGGTTTTATCTGGGCAAACGCAAGCGCCCCGCAACTGGAATTGAGCCAGTTGCGGGGCGCTTTTCGCACATACGACAAAACCGCAGGAAAAACCTGCCAAAATAAACCTGTCCCTAAATGGCAGGTTTTACTGGAGAGTTGCGTCGATTGCCTTGACCAGGGCACTGCGCATGCCGGCGTCCTCGAGCGCAACGACGCCCTTGATGGTGGCACCACCGGGCGAGCATACGGCATCCTTCACCGCCGCAGGATGCTGGCCAGTTGCAAGCTGCAGCTTTGCCGTACCCAGCACCATCTGGCTCACAATGCGATAGGCATCGGCACGCGGGATACCGTGCTTGACCGCTGCATCGCCCAGGGCCTCGATTGCCATGGCGACAAATGCCGGAGCGCAACCACCCACCGTGCCGCCCACAAACAGCAGGCTCGTATCGAGCTCGACGACGGTGCCAAGCTTACCGAGCAGGTCGAGCACAACAGCACGCTGCTCGTCGCTGAGCGTAGAGGATTTCTCGCAGGCGATGACGCCCTCGCCCACCGAAACCGGCGTGTTGGGCACCGTCGAGATGTGCGCGACACCCGGCAGGACCTGCTCCCACTTGGCACTGTCCCAGGTCCAGGCAACCGACAGAACGACCTTTTTGGCAAGAGCATCCTTGAGCGGGACGAATACCTTCTCGATCATGTACGGTTTGACCGCAGCGACCACGATATCGGATGCGGCGACAACCTCGGCGGCATCGTGGCAGGCGACCATGCCGCGCGCCTCGCAGCGCTCAACCAGTGCGTCGTAGCGACCCGCGCAGGCGCACATGTCGCTCGCAGCTACACCGGCAGCGATCCAGCCATCGGCCATAGCGCTCGCCATATTGCCAAAACCGACAAATCCAATCTTCATATCGCATAGTCCTTTCAGACACATTCCTCAAAACGAAAGGTATTGTCCCACGCCATTGTTTCGTATTGCCGACCTATTTGTGATACGGCTCGCCTCGGCTGATCTTGCAGGCGCGGTAGATTTGCTCCAGCAGCACCACGCGCGCCAGGTTATGCGGCAAGGTAATGCGTCCAAAGCTGAGCATCTCGTCGGCGCGGGCGCGCACGTCATCGCTCACGCCGTCCGATCCGCCAATCACAAAGGCGATGTCGCTGTTACCACGCAGCATAAGATCATCGAGCCGCGCCGAAAACTCCTCGCTCGAGCGCTCTTTGCCCTCAATGGCCAGCAGGATCACATGCGCTCGAGACGGCAAGGCAGCAAGAATCGCCGCCCCCTCCTTGTCGCGCGCGGCATCCACGCCGCCCGCCTTAGCCGGGTCGATATCGGCCACCTCGCGGATATCAACCTTGGCATAGGCACCTAGGCGCTTGGCGTACTCAGCGCACGCGTCCTTCCAAAAGCGCTCCTTGAGCTTACCGACGCAAACGACGGTGTATTTCACGCGCGTCTACTCCTTCGAATCGTTTTGAACTTTGCCGGCGGTCAGCATCTGCTCGAACATCGAGGCCGACTGCGAAAAGTCGCTCGGCAGCACGACCGTCGAGGTTTTACCCGTGCGAGCGAACTCCGTCATCATCTCGGACCACTGCGTAAACATGAACAGTTGGTTGGCCTCGTCATTGCCGACACCCGTCTCCTGTATGATCTCGAGCGAATCTTTGATACCCAGCGCGATGGCCTTGCGCTGGTTGGCGATGCCCTCGCCCGCCTTTTCCATTGCCTCAGCCTCGGCGGTCGCCTCGGTGACGCGCTTGATGCGGTCGGCCTCAGCGAGCTCCTGTGCCGCAGCGCGCTTGCGCTGGGCGGCGTTGATGTCGTTCATGGAGTTCTCGACCTCGGTCGGCAGTGCGATTTTGGTGATGAGCGTCGACACGAGGGTGAAGCCGTAGGCGGCCATCTGCTCGGAAACGGTAGCGTTGACATCCTTGGCGATGTCGTCCTTCTTGGCAAAGACCTCATCGAGTGTGTAGACGGGAATCGAAGAGCGCAGGGCGTCGGTGATGAAGTCACGCATCTGATCGACGGGCTCCTGCAGCATATAGTAGCTCTTGTAGATGCCCGAATCTGCCGGGCCGGCGCCCATGTCATAGCTCACGTGGTACTGAGCAGAGACCTCAAGGCCGATGGTCACGTTGTCCTGGGTCTTAACGTCGATGCCAAAACCGTTTTTCATGGTGCGCAGACTCACCGTGGCGGCCTTGCGGTCGATCACGGGTACCTTCATGTGGAAGCCCGCGTTGACGATGCGATTGAACTTACCCAGGCGCTCGATGATCACGGCATGCTGTTGTTCAACGACATAGCAGGCGTTGGGAAGCAGCAGCAACAGAATGATGATGGGAATCAAAAGGCTGGTAAGGGCGGCGATGATACCGGACAACAGCATGGTCTCTCCTCTGATAGGCACACGTTGGCATTAGGATACCCGCACGAAGCAGCAACGTGACATCAACAAGAGGCCCATAAGACGATATGAGAAAGCCATTGGGGGCCGCCTCCCCCGCGGCGCAGCTTCTT
>CATYJU010000023.1 GCA_958407995.1 uncultured Collinsella sp. | reverse complement strand
ATAGCTGGAACTGGCAGAGCCACAACCCCAACGGCTTCGCCGACGCCGAGTAGCACTCAACCGCGGTAGATTTCTAGGCATATTCCAAAATCTACGGGCCCCGGCCTCCAATGTGAGGTCGGGGCCTTTTAGGAGCTCGTTCTCGGGCTCGAGCTCGCGCATGCACTTGCGGCCGCCGCGACCGGGTGGTTGGTCAGCTCCTTCTTCCTGACCGTCACCCATCTTCCCAGGGTCTTCTCGTTGATGCCGAGGTCGGCTGCCACTTGGGCGATGGGCTTCCCCGACGCGGCGGCGAAGTCTGCGGCCTCGGCGCGGTACCCCGCTGTGTAGGAGGGCCCGTCTGCCATGACTGACACTCCTTTCTTTTTGGCGCTGAAACGATTATCGCCGCTCAACGCCATTCCTCTAAGTCAAGCGTCCTTGAATACGATACAGTTCAAATGGACGAGGAGAATCTGGCGCTCCTCTCGATGAGCCCGGAGAGGTCCCTGGTCGTCACCTTCCCCCGCGCGAACGCGAAGCGGACGGCGGCGAGCCATGTCCTCACCGCGCGTTCCATTTAGGGAGTCCTCGAGAAGTCGATCTCTCTGTGCGATAATCGAGCTATTGAGTCTCGCGAGTTTAGAGCTGGTGATATGCATTGAAAATCAAGATGAAAAACATCGGCAGGGTCGCTGAGGCCGATATCGAGATTAATGGTATTGCCGTGATCGCCGGGGAGAACGGGACGGGGAAAAGCACGGTTGGAAAAGCGCTTTATGCGGCCTTCAACAGCATGTCCGATTCGGAGAACAAAATCGACCGCATGAGGCGCAATAGTGTTGAGCGCGCCATCAGGAAGGCATATGTGGGAAGCCCTCTCGACTCCACGTCTCGCCACAGGCGAACTGCTGGAAGAATGAATAGTTTCATCGACAGGGTTTTTTCGGGCGAGTGCACGAGGGACGAGCTTATTGATGAGATAAAGGAGTATTACGGGGAGGAGATCTCCCGTGAGATCGAATCCGATTTCACGAATGGCGTAGCAGGAGTTGCCGATCAGATTATCGAGATCATGGATATCTCCGATGATGAGGTATTTCGTGCGATTGCGACAAACAGGTTCCGAAGCGAGTTCAACGGCCAGATCAATTCGGTTTTCGGCGAAGAGCCCGGGAAGGTCGAACTCCAGATAAAGGACGCATCTACGGTTTTCTCGGTTGCAAGTGACGAGGTGGCGGAGGTGCACGATAGGAGGGTTTTGCGATTCAGGGCGCATTATCTGGACGACCCGTTCCTGATCGATTCTCTCGGAGGACCCTACGGCCCCGCTTTTCGGTTCAAGCCCCTCCTTGGACACCAGGAGGAGCTGCGGCAAGATTTGATTCAGGCGACCATCCGTAACGATGACAGCGAGTCCTCGCTGTTCGAAGAGATCGCGAAGGAGCGACACCTGAAGGTTCTCATGGACAAGGTTTCCTCCTTATGTCCGGGGCATTTCGAGAGGAGCGAAAGTCGCGGTCACCTTACGTATCTCGAAGAGGGCTTCGCTCGGGGGTTGGAGCCTGGGAACCTTTCTGCTGGCTTGAAGACGTTCGCCATCATGAAGGTGCTCTTGAAGTCCGGCGCGCTAGATGCCGGAGGGACTATTATCCTCGATGAACCCGAGATTCATCTTCATCCTGCATGGCAGCTGGCCTTCGCCGAGATAATCGTGCTGCTCCAGAAAGAGCTCGGGATGCACGTCTTAATGAGCACCCATAGTCCATATTTCCTGAATGCGATCGAAGTGTATTCTAAGAAGCACGCTGTTGATGGATTGTGCTCATATTATCTTGCGGAGACCTGCACTGATGGACGCTCTCGCTTTGCCGATATAACCGGCTCGACTGAGGTCGCCTACGAGAAGCTGGCGGCTCCTTTTGATACGCTTGAGAGGGAGGAGTACGGCCTTGAGTAGCGACCTGTGCGCCTCCTGCCCTCATCCGAACTCTCCCGCGGTGCCAGATGGCAGCGATGGTTGCTCCCGTTGCAGGACCTGTATCCTAAGGGACTGCACGTCGACCATCTCCAAAACATCCAGAGACGGGAGCGTCTCTCTTGTGGATGACGATTTGCCTGTTGTCAATTTTGACTCTGTTAAAGAATGCTACTGCAAGAAGGTCAATAGGTGGATGCAACTCCCGCGCTCCGCCGATGCGCTGTATTGCGATCGGGAAACGTTATATCTAGTCGAATTTAAAAACGGCAGTCTGAAGGAGACGCTGGGGAAGAGGCTCAATCCCAAGGATGACGAAGAGCTTGGTATCAATCTTGGCCAAAGGGACGCCCTCATCGAGAAGTGCAAGGACAGCGTTTTGATCTGCTCGGACCTGTGGGGAAAGAGGACGAGATGGTTTCGCGAGCACTGCGTCTTTGTTTTGGTATACAACGAGGACAAGAACAAGACCGCGTTGAAGCGGGTTGCCAGCTCGATTAGGAAAAAAGCGCGTTTTGGGCTTCCTGACAAATTGAAAGGTTTTTGCGTGAAGGATGTCTTGACGCTAACCGAAAAGGAGTTTTCGACATCGCTCCTTTCAACTTGGCGAGACGCAGAAGAAATCGCGGAGGTCGACGCGTAGGAGACCGAAAAGCATCCGGTGGCTATCTGCTCCCGATATCGATCGTTCGTCTGCAGTCGGTTTTCTTTCCGCTGCGCCCGCCAGTTTGCGATGAGTCGCGCACCGTGTGAAGCTCAACACGGATGAAATACAAATATAATCCCCCCTTGCACTGTGTTGATAAATATTGCTCGTCGAACTCATCTGAACTGGGCTTTCTTGCATAGAACTGCCTGAACCTGAGCGTTTTCGGGTATCGCATTGCCCGATCGAGCACCATCGCGACCTTCTCAAGCTTGTCCTCGGGCGGACTCATAGCCACAGCCCCGCATGTCGTCCCGGTTGGAGCCGGGATGAGCCCTCAGGAAGCACTGCATGAAGTAGCGCATCCGGTTCACGGGCCCCAGCGGGTTCTGGCCGTCGGGAACGCCCTTGAGCAGCTTCGCGTTGTAGTGCTGGCTCTTCAGTGACAGATTGTTGACGGGAGCCGTGTGGCGCCCGGCTCCATGTCGTGGATGAGCGTGGAGCCGGGCGCCACACGGCTCCCGAACGTCGCCAAGGTCTTCGCCCTGCTTGTCTTGCCAAGGCCCTCCCGGATGAAGATTGAATTGCCTGGCTCATCGCAGCCGAGCGCGACACGGCCTCTACCCGAGACCATCATCTCTACACATAGCCCATCATTCGACAAGAACGCGCAGTTTGTCCTGCATAGGCGCATGGTGTCCCCCTCCGCCGCAAGAGGTGAGCAAAAGAGAGGCTCCCCTCGCCACTACCGGACAAAGGGACCTCTCTGGGGAAACACGCTATAAAACCTTCTTGCCGGGCGGTCGAGTACAGCACCGACGGCGTACCCGTGGAGACCTACCCAGAGCCCACGCCATTTCAAGTTTCTTGGTCTTCAACGCCACAATCCGATAATCATCCAGCCGTCGAAATGACCTCGTCACAGGCGGCAAGCATCTCCTCGTCATGAGTGACAACGATTACAATATGGTCTCTCTTAATTTCATGAAGCAATTTGATCAGCGCGCCTCGACTCTTCGCATCAAGTGCTGAGGTCGGTTCATCAAAAAGCATAACGTCCGGCGATTTCAACAGCTGTCTCACAATTGCAATCTTTTGCTTCTCGCCGCCGGACACCCCTCCTTTCCCGCCGTCAAGCATCGCCGTTGCCCCGTTCTCCACAGAAGCAACCATTTCGTCTAGCCCCAATATGACAAGCATCCGATTCAGCTTATCCATCTCGTAATCATCAGAAAGCAGCGTAAGATTATCGAGAATCGTCCCCTCAACGATAGGGGGTTCTTGCTCCGTAATGCTGACTCGACACCGCCGCAATGCATATCGATCGATGCAACGCTGTGACACCCCGTTGTAGCGAACGGCCCCTTCTGTGTCATCTGGATATAGCCCCAATATCACTGACAGCAGCGAGCTCTTCCCCGAACCATTCGGCCCCGAGATTCCATATAGCCGACCCCTGGAAAACGCGAACCCCTCAATGCTTAACGCGACCCTTTCCGCCCCTGGATAACGTAGCTTGATGTTCTCTAGACGGATTTCCTCAATCGGACCAAGCGCCAATTTGCCATTCGCTTCCACCGGGACATCCCAAATTCTTTTCAGCCGCTCATAGCATACGCGATTAGTCTGGTAATCCCTTCCCCAGCCCAACAAATACTGTACCGCTGAGCTTAAGTTCGAATAATATCCAACAGCAGTCACGAGAAAACCAGGCAACAGTCTCCCGCCCATCACTTCAACCGCGCCCACAGCAAGAAGACATCCTTGAGCGGCGGAAGCGACCAACGCGTTGCCAAAGGTAAATCTAGACCCTACTTCCTGATTTGCTCTCATCGTTGGATAGAGCCCATTAAAAGCTTCGACCAGTACAGCGCGGGACCTATCGAACAAAGCATGTTTGCGGATGAAATCAACTTTCTCCAACTGATCTTGTAGACAGGAAAAAAACCTCGCGCTCTGCTCTTGTACGTCAAAACTTCTCTCAAACAGCCTTGCGCGTGAAACCGCATAAAAAGCGGCACTCGCTGCCGCAAGAACAAGGCAGACCACACTCAACTTGATATTCAGGCTACCGAGAACAAACAGGGCGGACAAAAGGGTGATAACGTTGCTTGAAACCCCCACAACCGAGTTGATTACGAAGATGACAAGGTCATTAGCGTCGTGATTGATTTGCTGGTTATAATACGACGCGTTGAAGCCCTCGAAGAATGCCTGGGGAAGGTGCTTCACGTGCTCAAGCGTATCCGCATTTAAGCCGAACCCCGCATGCGACTGAAGGTTGATGTACAGCATCTCTGAGCAATACACTAGTCCCGCTCGAACCGCTTGGACCGCAACCAAAATAAGGCAACAAACGAGAACGGCGGCAAGATCGGCGCTGGCCGGCATCGCCAATCGGTTTACCACTATGCCGGTAAGAAAGGGACCCGCAAGCGCAAGCAGCCCGACCAAAACTGTTACGACAAGATAGGCGTAGAATCGACCGCCCAGTATATATTTTCTACAGAGATTAAGCATCAGCCTCATTTTGCCCCGCACCCCGTTTTGCCGTATTCATCATCTGGGAGAGCAGCATTTTTTGCTCGGCATCATACCGGAAGGAAACGCAACGTTTCCCCTCACCGTTTAAGGCGTGGTTGGGGCACCCTCCCATGCACATGGGAAAAGCAAAGCACTCTTGGCATTCCGGGTCATCCGGCTCATATGCCATCCAGTTAATCATGTTCTTGCTCAACATTGGCGGCTCGAAAATAGTTCCGACCCTCCGCTCCTTCATTCCAATGTCATCCCAGCACTTATACAAATCTCCGACGGGATCAACCACGTACGAGTTGATTCCAACGGCGCAACATATCCCGAAATTCGTCCCACCAAAAGGTTGAACTTTGAAGCCCCGCGCAATTGCCCTTTTATAAAACTCAGTCTCCTCATACGAGAACTCTTTTACAGTAAAGCAGTGGCTGTCGTTCGCACATACCTGATTGATATCGTCAACAGGGGCTAAATAGAAGTGAACCTTATTCATCAGGCCATTTAGCTCGAGATAATCCAATAGCTCTTGAGCGGCCTCGATGTTGGTCTTGTCGACGTTGCTCCTTATCGAAATATCGATGATGTCGGCACACTCTTTGACGTTCTTGAGAATACGTTCGTATGTAGGGCTTCCGTCGTGAAGAATCCTTCTCGAATCGTGATCCGACTTCGATCCATCTATAGTCACTTGCGCGCTCGTCACACCACATGCCGCGAGCCTCCTTGCAACATCAGGCGTCAGCAGATAGCCATTTGTCACTATCGATGCGGAATATTCACACGTTGGCCCCACGACATCTTTCAGATCCGACGTAATCCGTTCGATCATCTTCATTCCGAGCAGAGGCTCGCCGCCGTACCATCCAACTGAGAGACTTGCGATACCAGGATAGTAATCTTTCACGAACTTGGAGAGCTGTGTCAAAACCTCCTCGCCCATCGTCGTGTACGCCTGTCCCTTTTCATAGCATTAGGGACAGCAAAAGTTGCAAGCCATCGTTGGCGCAATGGTAAGGGACAGAGCAGTATTCGCAAAGCGCGCGGCGCGACTTTGCAACCTGATCTCCCCAAGCTCGTCCCTCTCCTCATTGACTAGGATGCCTCCCCTTATCAGCTCCGCGACAAGATCATCGGCATCCCGAACGTCCCCTTCTTGAATCCTTTTGAATTTCTGCGCGTATTCCGGATTTAACGACAGGATGCCGCCGGTTCGCGCATTCATGATAAGAAGACTTCCGTTATGTTCATGCACCACATTAAATTGCGACAGTTTCACTTCGCACCATCTCCATTTCCAATCAAATCCATATCGACCCTCAGACGCTGCGCATACGCCAGCGCACTACCTTCTTCGATAAAAACTGCACGAAAGCAGCAATAGACATGCGAGCGACACGATGACCGCATGGCCGCATGCAGCCATCAGGACCGTCCCGCCGGCAGCCCCGCACGCCCTCATCCAATAAGCCATGTGAACCGGGGGTAAAACGGTTGGGAAACTCATCGCGATAACAAGGCCCGCGAACGTTGCGACCAGCAAGGCTCCCGACACAAGAGATCTGATCCTGAACACCTCATATGCAACCGCAACCATCAGCGTATAAGCGGCGTCTATAACGATATTCGACAGGAGTGCCGAGGTCACATTACCAACCGTAAGGCTGTCTAGACCGCTTCCGGAGCACACGGCAAAGACCGCAGCGACACCGAGAGTAAACACGATGTAGGGGCACAGCGTATACACTTCGCAAGCCAATGTCTTTGCCGCAAACAGCTGCCAGCTGCGGAAGCCCCGAGCAATCGAAACTCCCCTTGCCGACACGCTCGTCGCATCACCGAATAGCGTCCCCGCCACAACAACAGAGACGATTGGGAAGAACACCGTATGCGCCATGGAGACGACACTTAGCCAGGAAGAGATACCCGTTGGCCCAACCCCTATCGAGAAAAGATAGCCCGGATCGGCGGAAAAGCCAAAGAACTGGCCCTCTCCCCCTGCGGAGACCCATGCGCCGGACCCGGCAAACACATAAATCCCCGCGATGCCCAAATACATCAGCGCTATTATCACGGCGAGTTTCATTCTCCTTGCGCGGAACAGTTCCGCCCTGACCGACATCCCAAGATTCATCGAACCGCCGTCCTTACAAATAGCGAGACGAGCGCAACTCCAACCGACACAAGCACAGTGCCGCCCGCATACAGCAAAACCTGAATTACACCAACATTCTGCATACTCAGGGAACACAGGTTCATCAGGTAATACACGGGCGAGAGCATGAGCAGCAAGCTGGGCTGACCGCTTCCGTATGTACTTGGGAACCACACCATCACAAATGTCGAAACCGCTATTGCAACGACGCTGCTCGCCACCACACTCCTCGTGAGCAAATACAGGGCGAAGGTAGCGGCGTACATCGAAATGAGCAGCAGCGCGATCATCAGCGCAATCGATACAAATTGGGCAAACCCTGAGCACGAGGCCCCAACGTCCCATTGGGCCATCTTGGTTAAATACAGCGCAGTCGTAGAAAGAAGATACACGGCACCGACCAGAGTGCAGTTCACCAACAGCTTCGTGATCACAATCGCCGCCTGCGACACCCCTCGCGATCTCGATACGGCGTAAGCCACGGATTCAAAGTCTCTCGACGTAGCGTAAACCGCGTAGAGAATCGTCACCGGAATCCAGACCACTGTAGACGCAAAAGACGTCCGGGCAACAGAGCCCAAAACGTCCCCTGCATCCACTAGGTTTCCAATAAAACCTATAGCCCCTCCAAGCGTATACGGGTCATCACCGGCGACCATGATCAGCACCTCAGACGAAGTCGCAGCCGCAACCACATACAGCACAGCCGCAAGCGCAATCATCAGAGCGGTCGCCGGGTGCCTGGCGAGCAACCATACCTCGCTCCGAAAAGCTGAGATGAACTCGCGTTTCATCACAGCTCGCTCTCTCGACCGATGAGCTCCGAATAAAACTCCTCAAGGCTCTTCCTATGAGAATACGCCTCCGCAACCCTCACACCTGCGGTCGAGAGCGCTTCGATTGCAATGCCCCGCCCTTCCTTTTTCTCCTCATAGCGCATAAGGACGCTGCCGTCCGGCAGAAAAGAATGTGAGGTCTCATCTCCGAGAACCGATCTCGTTCGCTCCAGATCGTCCACATGCAACACGAAACCACCGCGGCATGACTTTTCCAGCTGAGGTGCGGTCATCCTTCGAATGAGGCGACCATGACTTATGAAGAGGTAATCAGTTGCCAGCTTGTGCATCTCCTCAAGATTGTGGCTGGATACGAGAATCGTTTTACCTTGATCTTTGTTAAGATGCGTAAGGATTTTTCTTACTTCGACTATCCCCATCGGATCCAGGCCGTTTGTCGGCTCGTCCAGGATCAACAGCTCCGGATCGCCCAGCAACGCTATGGCCAGATCGAGACGCCTCCTCATTCCCATTGAGAAGTTCTTCACTTTCTTCCCGCCGGCCTCCCCCAAACCGACGGTTGATAACACACCGTCGATGGAACGATCGGTGGGAAGCCCCCACTCAATACAGCGAACGACCAAGTTGTCTCGCGCGGTCAGATTAGGATACGAAGCATTGAGGTCGGGCATATAACCCAGCCTTTCCCTGCAGCTCCGTATTTCACGTCTCCCGGTTTGCCCAAACATCGAGATCGTTCCTGACGATGGCTCCGAAAGCCCCGTGATCAATCGAATTAACGTGCTCTTGCCGGCACCATTCTCCCCAATGAGTGCACACAGCTCGCCTTCCATTAAAGAGAACGAGACTGATTTAACCGCTTCAAACCCGCCATATCTCTTGGATATGGCACGCAATTCAACTGGGACTTCCCGCATGGACGACATCCTCCCCGTCAATAAAAAGGGACGACATGGCAATTGTGCGGGGTTATAGGTAACGTCGGTTCGCCCCCCATATTGCAATGCCACATCGCCCCTCAGGCGCTGCTGGCCAAAATATCTTTGAACAGTCTGTGCACGCCGTACGGCGTGCACTATCCGCTAAAAGCGGATAGTGCACTCCTGTGAAGAACACTTGGTGCTGCAGCTGCCGTGCGCGTAAAAGAAGCAATTGTTGCACATGGGCTCAGCCCCGGCTGACGGCTCGGTAATCCATTCCATTTCATTCCCCTCCTTTCGCGGTAGAAAGCCAGTTCATCTCTGCCCCCTAGAAACGGAACGTGCAGGACTGATTGGGGCACCTCTTCGTGCATCCCCCGTGCGCGTAGAAGAAGCAGTTGCCGCACGCGGGTGCAACGCCTTCCTCCGGCTCGTTAATCCAATCCATCTCTCCCTCCTTTCCTTGCATACCGAATTGATAATGTTATTCTAATTCGATATGTATCATATTTCAATATAAGCTTATTTATATATTACACAAGGTAAGCACCCCCCTGCATCCAGCACAGGAAATGACTCTCTCGTTCCCCAGTGACGCGGCGAGAAATACAGGCCACTGCAGGACGTTGAATGAACAGCCCGTGAAAACCGTTGTTTTCACGGGCTGCACCTGCTCAATACTTTTTTATTCTCCAGCCTCAGTCGTCTCTAAGATCGACCACGTAAACATGATCTGACTCCAGGACCGGGTCATCACCCGTCGCGGTCGCCCTGCTTAGCGCGTTGCGGGCGCGCCGCGTCGCCAGTTCCTCAAGTTCTCTTTCGTTGACGCGCTTAATAAGATCGCCAGGCTGGCAATCAAGCTCTACGCAAATATCCAGCAATGTCTTTAACCTAATTGCCTTCACCTTGCCATTTCGTATTTTTGAGATACTTGCCGGTGTGTGCCCGGTCGCCCGAATGATATCCGTACTCGTCTTTCCGCGTCGAAGCAATAAGCTTTCAAGCTCAATAATCAGATAGTCCATGCCGCCCCTCACACCAAATCCTCGGTCTGGTCTTGAAGCAGAGCTCCGTAGCGCCATATCGCAGAAATCGAGAAGCAGCAAACGGCCCCCAGCACAGCACCAATATCTATGGGCAGGGCCAGGTTTTCAAACATCGAATAGGCGTTCCCCAGCAAGTCGAAGGGGCCAATCACTATCGAAAGAAACCCCGGAGAAAACAAGAGGTCACCTATTGCCGCTGCAACAAACAGCCACCCGATAATCGAGATTCTTCGAGCATGCGAAAGGGTAAAGGGCGATTCGCCATGAGCCATGTCCATGCTGATTCCCCGCAGGGTCCATGTGGCCCCTCCGGAAATCAGAAGATACATCAAAGGAACCACTACGGAAACCGTCTTTGATGGATCATATAGGTTTCCTTGAGCAGCCATAAGCCCAATGGAAATAACCACCACCACCGAACAGCAACACACCGCTATAAACAGCGCCGTAAACAGAATCCCAAGCCTTCTTCCGAGAGTCATCATCTTCTGGATGGACTTATCGATCTTCTGGGCGCTATTCACCACAGCTCCTCCTAAAGCAATCAGAGGTCTTCTTACTTACTGTTTTTCCTACATTGTAACGAACTCGATAAGAAGAGGGTCGCTTCACGCCGCGCAATCCCGAACTCCAAGCGTTTCTCATCAGCATTGCCCATCTTTCGAGTCGAAATTCAAATCCAGTTTCTTATCGCATGCTGAAATCAACCCGAACTGGATGTGACTGGAAAACAGCGCGCTGCGTCGGTCGCGCTTTCCCGAGCGACTCTGGCACAACAGACGATATGAGTTGAACATTGGGGCCTCTCCCCTTGCAGCTCTCTCGTGGGTCGGGCGACAATGGTCGTACCATCAACCGCGGCCGCGCGCTGCGGGCCCTCGGCCTCGGCTGCGTCGTCGGGGCGGTCCCGAAGATGCACCGGCCCGCGGCCGACCGCGGCCGCAAGAACGACCGCCGCGACGCCGAGTGGCTGGCACGCATGCTGGCGCGCCGCAACGTCGTCGAGGTGTGGGTCCCCGACGAGCGCCCTCGAGGACGCGCGCGACGACCTGCAACACGCCAAGCAGCGGATGTCGAAGTTCCTGCTGCGCCACGGCCTCGTCTTCGACGAGACGACGCCGGCCGGCAGGCGCAGGGGCGCCTGGACGGGGGCCTACTGGGACTGGACGGAGTCCCTCTCCTTCGACGAGCCCGACGACGCCGCGGCCTACGAGCACTACATGGACGGAAATGACCTGGTAGAGAACCCTCGCACCGTCTACGTCGCAGGGGACGTAGACGAACTCGTCGAGCACGAGCAGCCTCGCGGGCGACACGTCGTTCAACAGTTTCGACAGCGTTCCCTTGCGCTTCGCGTTGCCGAGCTCGAGAACCAGCTGCGCGGTCTGCCAGAACCTGACCGACATGTCCGCGGCGACCGCGCGCATCGTGAGGGCGACTGCCATGCGCGTCTTGCCGCGCCTGGACTTACCGAAGAAGACGAGGTCTTCGCGCGATTGTTTGTGTCAACGGCCAACTGAATGTGAACCCTTCTTGCATTGTTGCAACCTGGCTGGCAGCCGGTCTTTAATGACGACGACCATTGTCGCCCGACCCACAAAAGAGCCGCAAGGGGAGGAGCTCCCAATGTTCAACTCATATCGTCTATGGCGCACTACCATTCACCGAAAGTCGGCAACTTTTTCATTCTCTCTATACATGTTTAAACAACATGTTCTACAATAGGGACAATAGCAATGGAAACTCGGGACGAGCCGTCTATCCATCTACGGCGCAGCCCCTTATTCAAAAGGACGGTGAGTGCATCCATGGAGCGTGCAAGCGGCGTTCTGATGCCCGTTTCGTCATTGCCCGGACCTTACGGTATCGGCGGCTTTGGCTGGAACGCCTATGACTTTGTCGATTTCCTCGCCTCGTGCAAACAACATTACTGGCAGATTCTCCCCCTTACGACAACGAGCTATGGCGACTCGCCCTATCAGTCGTTCTCGGCCCGTGCGGGCAACCCCAATTTCATCGACTTTGCCGAGCTTATCGAGGCCGGCTATCTGGAGCAGTGCGATATCGACGGCGTGTACCTGGGCTCCGACCCCAGCAATGTCGACTATGGTGCCATCTTTGGTGGCCGTCGTCAGATTCTCGACCGCGCCGCCGAGCGCTTTGCCGCCGACAAGCCGGCCGACTTCGACGACTTTGTCCAAGCAAACGAAGACTGGCTCATCCCCTACTGCGAGTTCATGACCGTCAAGGAGGAGTGCGGTCTCAAGGCCTTTTGGGAGTGGCCCGCAGAGCTCCGTACCCGCGGCGAGGCTTCTGCCAAGGTCTGCGCCGCCCATCCCGCGCGCATGCTCTACCACCAGATGACGCAGTACTTCTTCAATCGTCAGTGGAGCCGCCTCAAGGCCTATGCCAACGAGCGCGATATCCTCATCATCGGCGACCTGCCCATCTATGTCTCGCGCGACTCCGTCGAGATGTGGGCCACGCCCGAGCTCTTTAAGATCGACGCCGCCGGTAATCCTGTGAGTGTCGCCGGCACGCCGCCCGACCAGTTCTCGGCCACCGGCCAGTACTGGGGCAATCCCATCTACGACTGGGACGCCATGGAAGCCGACGGTTTCTCCTGGTGGGAGGGCCGCATTCGCGCCGCCCTCGACATGTACGATGTCATCCGCCTGGATCACTTCCGCGGCTTCGAGGCCTATTGGGAGGTGCCGTTCTCCTCACCCGATTCGTCCTACGGTTCGTGGACGCAGGGCCCCGGCCTCAAGTTCTTCAAGACGCTCGAGGAAAAGCTCGGCACGCTGCCCATCATCGCCGAAGACCTGGGCTTCCTCACCCCCGGCGTCATCGACATGCGCGACAACTCGGGCTTCCCCGGCATGAAGATCTTGCAGTTCGCCTTTGAGGGCACCAACTCGTACTACCTGCCGCACAACTACATTGCCAACACCGTCGCCTATGTGGGCACACACGACAACGAGACGGCGCGCGGTTGGTTTGAGGGAACGGCCACCCCGCGTCAGCGCGAGCAGGCGGCCCTGTACACCCACCAGCAGGCAGGCGAGCCCATGGCCGATGCACTCAACCGCACCATCGCCGCCAGCGTAAGCGATACCTGCATCTACACCATGCAGGACCTGCTCAACCTGGGCAACGAGGCGCGCATCAACACTCCCGCCACCATGGGCGGCAACTGGACCTGGCGCATGCTCGATGGCGCCATCACCCGCGAGCTCGAGCACAAGCTCACCGGCTGGACCGAGACCTACTTCCGCATCCCGTCGGAAGACGAAATTGAGCTTCCCCAATAGGAGCCACCGCGCCCGACCCCACCCCATCGTGCGGACGCGTCCGTTTTCCCCGCGCGAGGCCACTCCAATCCCTCGCGCGGGCTTCTTTTGAATTTCTGACATGTAATCAACCCATCACAGGAGGAAACATGCCCCGTATCAATCTTGCGGATCTTGCCGAGCAGTCCTTTGGCACCTCGCTCGAGCAGCTCGATGACCGTCGTATTTATAAGCTGCTGGCCAAGCTCGTGCAGGAGCGCTCTGCCGCCTGTCCTCTCAACAACGGCAAGAAAAAGCTCTACTACATCTCTGCCGAGTTTTTGATCGGCAAGCTGCTCATCAACAATATGATCGACCTTGGCATCTATGACGAGGTTAAGGACCAGCTCACCGCCGCGGGCCACGACCTCAACAAGATCGAGGAGTTCGAGGTCGAACCGTCGCTCGGCAACGGCGGCCTGGGTCGTCTGGCCGCATGCTTCCTGGATTCCATCGCCACGCTGGGCTTGACCGGCGATGGCGTGGGCCTCAACTACCATTACGGCCTGTTCCGCCAGCGCTTTGTCGACAACCAGCAGAAGGCCGTCCCCGACGAGTGGCTCGGTGAGCAGGACATCCTAGTCGACGACGACCGCTCCTACACCGTCGAGTTCGGTGATTTTGCCGTTACTTCCAAGCTCGTCAACATCGATGTACCCGGTTATGGCCAGCCCACCAAGAACCGCCTACGCCTGTTCGACCTGGCAAGTGTCGACGACGGCCTGGTCCCCGGCAGCTCCATCGACTTCGACAAGACCGAGATCGCCAAGAACCTCACCTTGTTCCTCTATCCGGATGATTCCGACGAGCAGGGCCGCCTGCTTCGCATCTACCAGGAATACTTCATGGTGAGCAACGCCGCCCAGCTCCTGATCGACGAGGCCATCGAGCGCGGCAGCAACTTGCACGACCTGGCCGACTACGCCGTAGTCCAGATCAATGACACGCACCCCACCATGGTCATTCCCGAGCTCATTCGCCTGCTCACCACCGAGCACGACATCGAGTTTGACGAGGCCGTGACCATCGTACGGTCCATGGTCGCCTACACTAACCACACGATTCTTGCCGAGGCCCTCGAGAAGTGGCCGCTCGCCAGCCTGCAAAAGGTCTCCCCTGCCATCGCCGACATTATCGTCAAGCTCGATGAGGTCGCGAAGGCCGAGCACGACGACCCACGCGTCGCCATCATCGACGAATACGACACCGTCCACATGGCCCACATGGACATCCACTTTGGCTTCTCCATCAACGGCGTCGCCGCGCTGCACACCAAGATCCTGGAGGATACCGAGCTTCATCCGTTCTACGAGATCTACCCCGAGAAGTTCTCCAACAAGACCAACGGCATCACCTTCCGCCGTTGGATCCATGGCGCCAACCCCGCGCTCGCCAGCCTGCTCGACGATGTGATCGGCACCGATTGGCGCAGCACCGGCGACCTGAGTAAGCTTGCCGAGTTCGTTGACGACAAAGATGTTCTTGAGCGCCTGGCCGCCACCAAGGCCGAGGCCAAGGCCATCATGCGCCAGTTCATGGCGCTCGAGCAGGGCGTGACCATTCCCTCCAACGCCATCATCGACGTCCAGGTCAAGCGCATCCACGAGTACAAGCGCCAGCAGATGCTCGCGCTCTACATCATCTGGAAGTACCTCGATATCAAGAACGGCAACAGACCTAAGCATCCCGTCACCATCATCTTTGGCGGCAAGGCGGCCCCTGCCTACACTATCGCCCAAGACATCATTCACCTGATCCTGACGCTGTCCCAGTGGATTGCAAACGACCCCGACGTGGCTCCCTACCTGCAGGTTGTTATGATCGAGAACTACAACGTCACCGCTGCCGAGCGCGTGATCACCGCTGCTGACATCTCCGAGCAGATCAGCCTGGCCTCCAAGGAGGCGAGCGGCACCTCCAACATGAAGTTCATGCTCAACGGCGCTTTGACCCTGTGCACGCTCGACGGTGCCAACGTGGAGATTGCCGAGCTTGTCGGCGACGAGAACATCTATACCTTTGGCGCCTCGTCCAAGCAGGTCGAGCAGCTCTACGCCGACGGCACCTATGACGCCGGCGCGCTCTACCGCAAGCCCGGCATCAAGCTGCTGGTGGACTTCATCACCAACCCCGCCTTTATGGCGACCGGCAACGCCGAGCGCCTGCAGCGCCTGCACGACGACATCATGGGCAAGGACTGGTTCATGGCCCTGCTCGACATTGAGGAGTACATCCAGACCAAGGAGCGCGTGCTGGCCGACTACGAGGACCAGGACGCTTGGATGCGCAAGGCGCTGATCAACATCGCCAACGCCGGCACCTTCTCGTCCGACCGCACCATCTCCCAGTACAACGACGAGATCTGGCACCTGAGCTAATTTGCTTCCCTTACCCATCCTCTTGAAAGCGGAGTCGCGGCAACGCGGCTCCGCTTTTTGTGCCCCTGTGTTGCCCATTGCCTGCCTCGACCAAAAAATCTCGGCCTGTAACATCTAGCCGGCAAAATTGAGTCTACCTGTTATAGATCAAGACAAACTGGCCGATGGACAACCCCGGCACAAAGAAAGGCTCCCCTCTCGCCCAGTGGACGGGAGGGGAGCCTTATATGTGACCACGGCAAAAGGATGGCAATACCGCAGTCGCCCAAAGGGAGGGCCTGGATGCACCGGGCCTAGATAAGGTTCTTACCAGACACCTTATCGAAGAGATGGGTCGCGTTCTTCTCGAACTTGAACCAGATGGTGTCGCCAGCCTTGAGCGCACCCTTGGCCTCAAGGTCGACAACGGGAATGATCAGGACGAACTGGCCATCGGGAGCGGTCACGTGAACGTGCTCGGTCGAACCCATGAGCTCGGTCACCTCGACGGTGCCCTGGAGCGCACCCTCCTCGCCCTTGTCGGCAAGCAGAATCTGCTCGGGGCGCACGCCGGCCGTAATCTCCTTCACGTCGCCGCCGTCCCAGTTGAGAGCAAGCTGAGCGCAGGTCTCGGGAGCGAGCGCCACGTTCATATCCTCGGTCTTGACGGTAAAGCCGTTACCCGAGCGCACCAGCTGGGCATCGAAGAAGTTCATCTGCGGCACGCCGATAAAACCGGCGACGAAGATGTTCGCGGGATGGTTGAAGACCTCCTGCGGGGTGGCGATCTGCTGGACGACGCCGTCCTTCATGACCACGATACGGTCACCGAGGGTCATAGCCTCGGTCTGGTCGTGAGTAACATAAATGAACGTGCCCTTGATCTCGTGGCGCAGCTTAATGAGCTCGGCACGCATCTGGTTACGAAGCTTGGCGTCCAGGTTGGACAGCGGCTCGTCCATCAGGAAGACCTTGGGGTCACGCACGATGGCGCGGCCGATAGCGACACGCTGGCGCTGGCCGCCGGAGAGCGCCTTGGGCTTACGGTCGAGGTACTCGGTAATGCCCAGAATCTCGGCGGCAGAACGAACCTTGCGGTCGATCTCGTCCTTGGGAACCTTCTTGAGCTCGAGCGTAAACGCCATGTTCTCGTACACCGTCATATTGGGGTACAGAGCATAGCTCTGGAACACCATGGCAATGTCGCGGTCCTTGGGCGCCACGTCGTTGACGCGCTTGCCGTCGATGAGCACGTCGCCCGAAGTGATGTCCTCCAGGCCAGCGACCATGCGCATCGTCGTGGACTTGCCGCAGCCAGACGGGCCAACGAGAACGACAAACTCCTGGTCATGCACGGTGAGATTAAAGTCCTCCACCGCGAGCACGCCGTCCTCGGTAACCTTGAGGTTGTGCTTCTTCTCCTCGGTCTTCTTCTTTTTGCCAAAGAAGCCCTTCTTTTTGGACTCGTTGTTGGGATACACCTTCTGAACATGTTTGAGAACGATCTCGGCCATGTCTTTACCTTTCGATATGCGGCGCCGCGCTGAGGGGCGCCGCAGAAACTTGCAAAACAGTTACGGCATCAGCCCTTGACGGCACCTGCCACCACGCCGTCGATGATGTACTTCTGACAGAGGATGTACATGATAACGATGGGGATAACGACCATCATGATGCAGGCCATCATGGGGCCGAGCTCGACGTGGCCGTAGCCGCCGCGGAAGTACTGGATCAAGATAGGAATGGTCTTGTACTTGGTGGAGTCGAGCGTAAGGTAGGGCAGCAGATAGTCGTTCCAGACCCACATGGTCTCGAGGATGCCGACCGAAAGATAGGTGGGCTTCATGATGGGAAGGACGATCTTAAAGAACACCTGGACCGGGTTGCAGCCATCAATCATGGCCGCCTCCTCGATCTCGAGCGGGATGTTCTTTACAAAACCGGCGAACATAAAGACCGCCAGGCCCGCGCCAAAGCCGAGGTAGATAAAGCAGATGTTGAACGGCGTGTTGAAGCCGATGCGGTCCGCCAAATTGGACAGCGTGAACATGAGCATCTGGAAGGGCACGACCATCGAGAACACGAACAGGTAATAGAAGAAGTTCGAGATCTTGTTGTTGACACGAACCACGTACCAAGCGCACATGGAGCAGCACACCAAGATCAGCACGACCGACGTGACCGTGATGATGAGCGAGTACATAAATGCCGAGGCAAAGCCCTGCTCGTTAAGGGCGTGCATGTAGTTTGCGAGGCCGTTGAACGTCTCGGGCGTGAGCAGATCGAATGCCGTGGTGGTGCTGATTGCAGTCGCTTTCTTAAAAGAATTAAGCGCAATCATGAACACGGGGTAGATCCACGCGAGCGACAGGATCGTAAAGAAAATCGAGAGCGCGCGGTTGATAACCTTATCGCGTTTCATTACTGCTGCACCTCCTTGGACCTCGTGGCCTTAAGCTGGATCATGGAGATGGCCACGACCAGGATGCAGAAGATAACCGCCTTGGCCTGACCAATGCCCTGCCATGCGATACCGGCACGCGAATAGAACGTGTTGTAGATGTTCAGGGCGAGCATCTCGGTGGAGTGCGCGGGGGCGCCGCCGGTAAGGGCGAGGTTCTGGTCGAACAGCTTAAAGCCGTTGGTGATGGACAGGAACAGGCAGATGGTGATGGTCGGCATCAGGTTAGGGATCTTAACCTTCCAAAACGTCTGCCATGCCGTAGCGCCGTCGACCTTGGCGGCCTCGATGTAGTCGGACGGAATGGACTGCAGACCAGCGATGTAGATGATCATCATGTAGCCGACCTGCTGCCACAGGGTCAGGATGATAAGGCCCCAGAAGCCAGCAGCAGAGTTAAGGGCAATGAGCTGGGCGCCCACGTTGGAGAGTAGGCAGTTGATCAGAATCTGCCAGATGTAGCCCAGCACGATGCCGCCGATCAGATTAGGCATAAAGAAGATCGTACGGAAGATATTGGTGCCCTTGAGCGCTTTGCGGGTGAGCGCCTGCGCAATGGCGAGGGCGATCACGTTGATGAGCACCGTCGACAGGAAGGCAAACGCCACGGTAAAGAAGAACGACGTGGCAAACTGCGGATCGGACAGTGCGCGCACGTAGTTCTCGATACCGACAAAGTGCGTATTGTTGATGGTAATAAACTGGCAGAACGAGAGATAGAAGCCCTGGATAAAGGGGATCACGAACCCGATCATAAACGCCAGGCACGTGGGCAGCATAAAGAGCGGCCACCAGCGCTTGAGTGCTTTGCCCATAGAAGGGTCCTTTCAATATGCAGGGGGCGGGCAAACCAACGTCTGCCCGCCCCCTGTCGCTAATCAGATAGCTTGGGCAGCAACTACTTACTCGGAAGCAGCCTTCTCGGTCTTCCAGCCATCGACGAAGGCGTTCTTGACGCCGTCCCACTTGCTGTTGTCGGCAGCATAGGCGATCAGAGCCTGCTTGAGGTTCTTCTTCCACTCCTCAGAGGGGATGTAGACGAAGTCCCAAGCGACGGTCTTCTTGCCGTCCTTGGCCATGGCGACGGCCTGCTGCGAGAAGACATTGGTGGTTTCCTTGGCGCTCTTGAACGGGGCAGTCAGACCCATCTTGTCAGCGATGATGCTGGTGGCGGTGTCAGAAGTGACGCACCAATACATGAAGTCCTCGGTGGCCTTCTGGGCATCCTCGGAAGCCTGGGAGCTGACGCACCAGTAGTTCTCGCCGCCGGAGCACAGGCCCTGGTTCTCCTCGCCGTCGACACCGATGTAGATGGGCATCATGCCAATCTGATCGTCGGTCATGCCGGCCTTGACGAGGTCAGAGTAGGCCCAAGAGCCGTTCTGATAGAAGACGGCCTTGCCGGTTGCGAACTCGTTGGTGGCGTCGTCGCCGGTCTTGGAGGCAAGCTGCGAAGGATCGCAGGTGGAGTCGGTGATGTACAGGTCGAAAATCTGCTTGAAGTTGTCGAGATACTCGCCCTTGATCTCGTCGTCCTCCTGGTTGTGCTCCTTCTCGAACTCGTAGTAGAGCGGGAGGTTGGCGAGGTGGGTGGTGTAGCGCCAGCTGGAGGAGTCATCCATGCCGGCGGAAGTAAAGGCACCCTCAACACCAAGCTCGTCCTTGCGGGCCTGGATGTCGTCGGCACAAGCCTTCAGCTTGTCGAAGGAGTTGATGTCCTCGGCCTTGTAGCCAGCCTTCTCGAGCAGCTGCTTGTTGTAGATGATGCCGTAGCTCTCCTGGACCCAGTCGATACCCAGATCCTTGCCATCGGACTGCAGAGCCAGGGAGTCGTCAATGAGCTCACCGCGGAGCTTGGTATCGGACAGGTCGGCGCAGTAATCCTTCCAGTTCTTAAGGCCGGTGGGGCCGTTGACCTGGAACAGGGTCGGAGCGGAGCTCTTGGACATCTCGGACTTGAGCTTCTCCTCGTAGGTGTTGGAGGCAGCGGTCACGATCTTGACCTCGACGCCCTTCTCCTTCTTATAGGCCTTGGCGATCTCCTTCCACTCCTTGTCGACCTCGGGCTTGAATTGGAGGAAGTAGACCTCGGCAGCGTCACCAGAAGCAGAGGAGCCGGAGCCGGCAGAACCACCGCAGCCCACGAGACCCAGACCAAGAACCGCAGCCGCGGAACCAGCAAAGCCCAGGAACTGCCTTCTGCTCATTTCGTTCTTCATTACAATCCACCCTTTCACACCGTGGCGGCACCCTTTGCCGCCGCTTTCGGAGATTGGCTCGGGGACTTTGCCCCTTTTGCTGATTTGTACGATACGCTATTTGGCTAGTTGTTTGAACAAGTATTACTAGAGCGGTAGAAAAACTTCGGTGAACGGTAATTTCAACTTGATACTTGACAAGTTTTGTATAAACAATTATTTGTTATCGAATGCAGAGAAAACGCCTGGTCAAGCCGATACATCGTCGGTTTGACCGGGCGTTTTCGCTTTGAGGGCATGAGTCTCGTCAGGCTGCGAGCTAGCCGACTATCGCTTGGAGTTGACGCGGTAGTGGAAGATCTCGGGATGCGTGCGGGCATGCGTGACCTCGAACAAGATGCCATCCGAGGTGTACGATTGGCTCTCCATGACGGCGACGCAGTTGTACTTACCAAGGTCCAAGTAGCTGCAGTCCTCATCGTTGGCGAGCTCGACACTCACCGTACGACGGCTCGCCATCACTTTGACGCCGCGCTTGTGCTCCAGATAGTCGTAAATTGACCTTGCGGCGATCTCGGGCGTCAGGCCTTTGGCGATCGACTCCAGAAAATAGCCGTGGTCCACCTGGCGAGCGTTACCGTTAAGGCTACGGACGCGCACCACGCGAATCAACTTCTCGCCCACCTTAAAGCCCAGGCGACGAGAGAGTTGCTCGGTGCAGACCAGATGTTCAAAAGACTTAACGTCCGTCGATGCAACGGCATTGTTGCGCTTTGCAAACTCGCCAAACGACTCGACTTCCTCGAGCGCGCCCAGCATATCGGTTTCGCCTTTAAGCCAAATGACGCGCACGCCCTTGCCGTGTATGGGCTGCACAAACATCCCGTCGGCCAGCATACCCAAGGCGCGACGGACGGTATTGCGAGTGCATCCGAACTCCGCGGTCAGCTCGGCTTCGGTTGGCAGCATCTCCTGAAACGCATAGGTCCCATTAATGATGCGCGAGCGTATTTCTCGGTAGATTCCTTCGTATATCGCTTTTGGCATTGTTTCACCTCTACATTATTCATTTCCGGCTAGGCACGATAGCATTTCTTAAAGTTGTTTAAACCGAATATCGGTAAAGCGACAGGATTTAACCGTTGACGGTTTCTGTCATGCCCAAATCGGTTTCGCTCAAAACTGCCGGTACGACAATCGTCTGGTCCTCTACAATGAATCCATTGTTTAAACGTTTCCCCACGCGCAACGCGCCTCGATATTCGGAAGGCAGAACATGCTGCAAAAAATCCAACGCTTTGGCGGGGCAATGTTCGCGCCCGCCATGCTGTTTTCTATATCAGGCCTCATGGTCGGCGTCTCCGCTCTCGCAACGACTGCGGACATCGTCGGCGATCTCGCCGTATACGGAACCCCTTGGTACGTTTTTTGGACCATCATCCAGCGCGGCTCGTGGACGGTCTTTAAACGCCTCCCGCTCCTTTTTGCCGTAGCGCTGCCCATCGGTCTTGCCCAAAAACAACCGGCTCGTTGCTGCCTCGAGGCTCTCGTCGCCTATTTTGCCTACTGCTTCTTTTTGAGCGAGATCATTAAGCTGAGCGGAGACAACCTTGGACTTGAGTACCCGTCATCTTTGACCACCGCCAGCGGTATCACCGTCATCGACGGCATCAAGACGCTCGACACCGGCATTATCGGCCCGCTGGCGGTATCGGCAACCGTCGTCACCATCCATGACCGCTTCTACGATGCCAAGATTCCCGATTGGCTCGGCACCTTCTCGGGCTCCTCGCTGGTCTACCTCATCAGCTTTTTTGCCGTGTTTGCCCTTGCCGCCATCTCGGCCGCCATCGTGCCCTACGTATACGATGTAACCGATACGCTGCGTCACGCGCTTGCAGGCGTCGGTCCCTTTGGCGTGGGCATCTTTGTCTTTTTAGAACGAGCACTCGAGCCCTTTGGCCTGCACCACCTGCTCTACATGCCGATCTACTACGACAACCTGGTCATTAACGACGGCATCTACGCCACGTGGAGCAGTTTGCTCCCCATCCTCTCCCATAGCACGCGCCCCCTTAATGAGCTTGCGCCGTGGGCCGGTTTTACCGCCACCGGCTGGGTCAAAGTCTTTGGCCTTCCTGCCATCGCAGCTGCGTTCTACTCCACCGCAAAATCCGAGCGCCGCGCCGGCCTCAGGGTCATCCTTGCTCCCGCCATCATCGCCTCGGTGGTTTGCGGCGTTACCGAGCCACTCGAGTTTCTCTTTATGTTCACCCACCCCGGGCTCTTTTTGCTCTACGCCGTCTTATCGTCTTGCCTTGCCACAGCCATGAATCTCTTTGGCATCGTCGGCATCTTCTCGGGCGGCCTCATGGAGATGGCAGCCTTCAACTTTATTCCGCTCATGCGCACGCATGCCGGTGCCTATCTTTTGGCGCTCGGTATCGGCCTTGCCTTTAGCCTCATCTTTTTTGTTAGTTTTCGAGCACTCATCTTGGTCTATGACCTTAAGACGCCGGGCCGCGAGAATCATGTCGCCAATCGCGCGGCAATCGATTGTTTAACGGGAAGCGACTTTGCCAAAGAGCAATCTCCCAATGACGAGGTCAATAGTCGATCCGATCAAGATCACGTCCTCGCTGAGCGGGTAATTCAGCTTTTAGGTGGCGTTGGCAATATCGTGGGCGCAACCAACTGCGCCACGCGCCTGCGCGTCGAGGTCGCAGACCCTTCCATCGTTGCAGATAACGCGTCGTTTGTCGCGGTGGGCGCCAAGGGCCTCATCATTACGGGCAAGACCGCCCAGGTGATCATCGGCATCTCCGTTCCCCGCGTTAAAGAGCATTTTGACCAGATCATGGGCCTCGAGCCGGGATTTGTGCCCACCACCTCGGCCTCCCCTGCCGCCAGCGCAGCCCATAAGCGCGGCGATATCTGCTTCTTCGATATCGACGGAACGCTCGCCTGGCAAGACCCTCGAGTGGCACAAGAGCTTCCCGAGAGCGAGCGTGACCTGTCCCCTTATCCCAACGAGGCGGTCTCGCAGGCCATCCGCGATTTCGTTGCAAACGGCAACATGGCCTTTATCTGCACAGGACGCACCCTCAGCTGCATCCACCCCAAACTTCTTGAGCTGCCCTGGACCGGCATCGTCTGTCTTGCGGGCGGTTACGCCGAGATCAACGGACACGCAATTCGCGATCTGTCGATGACGCCCAGTATGCTGCAGCGTCTTGCCCCCTACCTTGAGCAATCGGGCGAGGTCATCCGCTTTGAGGGCCTCAACGGCGTCGTGCGCATGAGTGCCGATGCCCCCGATGCTCCCGGATACGCGCGCACCCTGGGCGACGCAGTCACGCAGCTGCAACATTACAGTGTCTACAAGATCTTGATGTCTACATCGCTCGCCAACCACATCGCTCAAGATAAGACACTTGAGCCGCTGCTGTGCTTTAACGAGCTCGAACTCGAGGTAACCGAAATCTCGCCCCGCGAATGCACGAAGCGCGGGGGCATCCAGTCTGTACTCGACGCCCTCGATCCCCACCACGGAACCGTATACGGCATTGGCGACGCCAGCAATGACGTCTCGCTGATGAACGCCGTCGATGTCGGCATTGCGATGGGCAACGCACCGGACTATCTCAAGGATAAGGCCGATTACGTGACCGACACCGTCGATCACGACGGCGTCGTTGCGGCGCTCGAGCATTTTAGGCTGATTTAGGCACGCTCCATCAAACGCACGCCCGTTGTCCTAAATCGCCAAAACTGCCGCGCTAAACGCCCTGATGTGGCAATATGTTGTCTGCATATTGCATCAATGCAACCTCAGAAAGAATGCGAGAACCCGTGTCCAGTCCGTTTACCAGCTTTTTAGCCCAGCACTTTGACCAGATTAACGACTATCTGGCCACGTTCTTTGACGGACAGGCGACCTCTGCCGATATCGAGCGCTACCTGTATGCGCCGCTCTCGGCTTTTACGGCCAACGCCGGCAAGCGCCACCGCCCGCTTATCTGTATGCTCGCCGCAACCGCAGTGGGCGGCAGCTTTGAGAGCGCCCGCAGCGCCGCGGCAGCCATCGAGCATTTCCAGTCGGGCGCGCTGATCCACGACGACATCGCCGACAACGGACAGCTTCGTCGAGGCAAGCCCTGCATGCACCTTACCGAGGGCACGGGCCTTGCCATCAATTGTGGCGACCTGGCGCTCACCATGGTCACCAAGACGGTTCTCGACGACCCTACGCTTGAGTCCGACGTGAAGCTGCGCGTGCTCCACGAGCTTACCGAGATGATCGTCCGCACCATCGAGGGTCAAGCACTCGACCTGGGTTGGGTCCGTGACGGGCGCTTTGATATCTCGGTTGATGACTACCTGGACATGGCAACGCACAAGACCGCGTTTTACAGCGGAGCCACGCCGCTTGCCGCCGGAGCCATTATCGGCGGCGGCAGCGATAAGCAAATCGAAGCGCTGCGCGCCTTTGGCCTGCACACGGGCCTTGCCTTTCAGATTCAGGACGACCTGCTCAACCTTGTCGGCACTAAGGAAGCCGCCAACAAGGACTTCCGCACCGACATCACCGAGGGCAAGCGCACGCTTGTCGCCGTACATGCCCTCTCTGATGAGCGCTACCACGACGAGGTCGAGGCGATTCTTTCCTCGGGCACCGATGATCCCGCGCAGCTCGCACGCGCCGTGGAGATCTTCCAGGAGACCGGCTCTATCGATTACGCCCACACTTACGCGCTCGACCTGACCGCTAAGGCCAAAGCGGCCATCGAGAACGTTGAGCTTGATCCGCACGCACGCGAGCTGTTCCTCTCCATGGCAGATTTCTTTGTGGAGCGCCTTAACTAACGGGGGTTATAAAACCTGTCAGCAGCGTATTTAGGCACAACTTGCTACACTGTTGAGTGCATGTTTATGCATCCCTTTGCGTTGTCTATCCGACAGACGCTCAAATAGTACGAATGGTACGCCGAAAGGGGTTCGTTCATGGAACCTATTACAACGGGCATGCAAGGAGCAGCCGTCGAGGACGTGCAGTCTCGTCTCCTGCAGCTCGGCTACACGATTGATGCCGCCGAAGTCACCGACAAGTACTTTGGAGCCACCACTGAGCAGGCCGTCAGCACCTTCAGGCTCGACAGCGGCCTTGCTGCCGGTCATGCCGTCGATATCCCCTGTTGGAGCGCCCTTGTAGACGCTTCGTATAAGCTGGGCGACCGCACCCTCTATCTGCGCATGCCCAATTTCCATGGCGCCGATGTGCAGGCCCTGCAGCGCGCTCTCAACGTTTTGGGCTTTGCCTGTGGCGAAGACGACGGCTACTTTGGTCCGCATACCGAGGCCGCCCTGCAGCAGTTCCAGGAAAATGTCGGCCTGTTTGCCGACGGCATGGCCTTCCAGGACACCTACGCCTACATCAACCGCCTGCACCATGTGTGGGAGGGCAAGCCCTCGGTCACCGAAGCCGAGTCCCGTATCGGTTTTGCTCGCGCCGCCAACGTGCTCGAGCGCTTCCAGATTGCCGTTATCGGCGAGGACCCCATCGCACGCAGCGTTGCGTCGCGCATGTGGAATATCGCCACGGCAACGACCGACAACAGCGGCATGATGCTCTGCGACTCCGAGGTCCCAACCGACGTTGACCTGGTGCTCGAGATCGCAAGCGACGAGCTGCCCGCCGACGCCGCACCGCGCGCCACGATTGCCCTCGCCGAGTGCCACAACCTGGCCCAGCGCATCCGCACTGCCAATGTCGCCGCGCAGCAGAAGCCGGCTCGCATTCGCATTGAGCTCACGGGCATGACGCGCTACAACGGCACTTTCACGGCCAGCGACGCGCAGACACTCGCCGTACGCCTGCTCGATGGCGTTTGCGATGCCCTCGCAGATTAGGTAAACTAAACGAGTTGCTTTTGGGCAACACCACACATTGGGACGTAGTTCAACGGTAGAACTCCGGTTTTTGGTGCCGGCTGTTGGGGGTTCGAATCCCTCCGTCCCAGCCATTAAAATTGAGCGCCCTGAGCCCATAACGGCCCAGGGTGCTTTCTTGTGGGCAAGCGGAGGGATTCGAACCCGCAAGGAATCTACCTATATAAGACAGACGCCCCAGGCCCATAACGACCAAGAGCGCCTTGCATCTAGAATTATCAGCCCTGTTCCGAAAAGCGAGCCGCATGCAACAACCAAGTAACCACAGGCCCCGGGAGAGCGGGGACACCGGCTTAGGTTTATCGCGAGTTCCGCACGAACAGGAGGCCACTTAATGTGGCCTCCGTCGTGAGCAGGACTGTAGAGCAGGAAACCTAAGCCGGTGTCCCCGCTCTCCCGGGGCCGGCGGAATCTAGTTGTTCAGCATGCGGTCGAAACTTCCCGAGTCGCCATCCCGATAGTCGGCGGTCATCAGGATCTCCTGCGGAATGCGCCCGCCCTCGCGCAGCACGTTGCGGAACTGCACGCGCGTGACCATGGGCAGATCCTTGATCGTCGCTGCCAGGTTCTGCGGCACGCCCTGGTTGGCAGCCGCGGGCTCGCACTCGCCGCCAGCCTTCACGCGACGCTTATGCTCGGCGAGCATGGCGCGGTACATGCCGGCATGCAGGCGAATCTCAACCACATTGGCATTGCGAGTCTGCTCGACAATGCGCGCGCCCTCGCGATCGATATCGCCTACGTAGTAGACGTAGTTAAAGCGATAGCCAATCTCAGCCAGATAATCGTCCAGGGCATGCGAGACGCTCGCCTTGCATCCGCCGCCAAAAATCACGCCGCCCACCTTGATGCCAAAGAGCTTGGCGTGCTTGCGGCCACGCAGCAGCTTGACGATCTCGTCGTAGGTGTCCAGGTTCTCGACCATAATGAACGGCTTGTCGGCGCCCAGCGTAAAGAAGCCCGTAAAGTGCACGGGGCGATTGGGGGCGACCTTGATCGCCTGCATGCTGATGCCCTTTTCGGTCATACGCCTGATCAAGCGCTCACCGTGCTTGCCGTCAAAAGCCTTCTCGTCGTTAAAGATCTGGTAGGCACGCTGGCGGCGCGAGGCAACCGGCGTATCGGCACCTCGGTTCTGCTCGATCCAAGCCTGGATGATTGCGATTTCCTCGGCAATCTTGCGGTTGGACATATCGTTGTGCTGAGTGCGCTGCGGAGCCTTTTTGCCGTCCTTGCCCTCGACCTTTACGATCTGTGTCTGCTGCTCCTTGATCTTAGAGAGCGCCGTGGGCGTAGGGACAACTTTGAGCAGCTGCCTGCCTAAAACGCGGGCAAGGGCAAACGCCGAGGCCTCGCCGTGAACGGCCGACTTGGGCTGCTGGGCAGCAGTATCTGCTGCGGCAGACTCCGGCTTCCTCTGAGACTTGCGCTTAGAATCGCCTTGGGAATTGCGCTCGCGCTTCGGCATAGACGCCTGCTTCTGCGGACGAACGGACTTGCTCTCCTTCGCCGGCTGGCGCTTAGGCTGCCCCGAAGAAACCTCGGCCTTCGCATCCTCGTTCTGCGGCGTGGTCTTCTCGGTTGCAGTCTCGGCATGGGAACTGCGGCCCCCACGATGGCGACGGCGGCGAGGCTTGCTCGACGCGCCCTGCTCCGCCTGCTCATCAGTAGGCTGCTGGCCCTTGGCCTCGGCATCAACCTCAAGCTGCGGCTCAACAGGCTTCTGCTCGCGAGCCTCCGGCTCAACGGCCTTCTCGTCCTGGGTGGTCGAAACCGACTCGCCCTTCTCCTGATGCTTTACGGGATACGCACGTCCCGCAAAACCGCGGCCGGGACGACACGAACCTGGAGCCTTCTTGGCAGACTCTTCAACATCGTCTGCAACCTCAGAAGACTCTTCAACCTCACGCACGGCATCCTGCTGTGCAGCCTTAAAGTGAGCACCGCGACGGCGCTTGGGCTCTTGGGCCTCCACGGGCTTTTGCTCCTTCGTGGGCTTCTGCGACTCGGCAGCAACCTCGGTCTCAACAGCCTCGGCATCCGTCTCACCCTTTTGAGCAACGGCGCGACGGAAGCGCTCCTGCTGGGCGCGGCGCTGCGCATCGCGCTTGCCACCTCCGCCAAAACCGCCGCGTCCTGCCTTGGCCGTAAAGGCACGCACGACGTTCTCATCGAGCAACTCATCGGTATCGACATGCTCACGCGGAGCAACTTCTTCCACAGCAGGCACGTCAGCGGAATCCTCGACGACAAAATCTTCGACGGACTCGGCAGGCTGCTCCTGGACATCGCGGATCTCGGCATTGATGGTATAGAACGCCGGGCGCCCGTTAATGCCGCTACCCTCGATCTTTGTCACGATATTTGCCGCGATAAGCTCATCGCGCATCGCCTTGGTGTCACATTCCTTATCGACGGAGCGAAAAATTTGCGCCAGCGCACTCGACTTAATCTTGAGCGCCTTGCGGCAGAGCAGGTCGTAGGCAACCAGCTTGGCACGCTCGGCAGAAAGCGACGTCTGGCTGCTCAGACGTTCAGCCAGGGCATCGACATTATTTTGGTTATCGGAATATACCGTCTTGGCCACGGGGCCCCTTTCATATGTACACATATACGTTTACATGGTACAACGCGCACCCTTATCCACGCAAAACATCTGCGAGAACACTCGGGCGTCACCCGCTTTTGCATGAAAAAAGGACCGAGCCCGCGAAGTCGCGGACCCGGTCTTTCCGAGTCATATGGATGTGACGTTCAACTCGTCAGGTCGACTAAGCCTTGGCGGCCTCGGCGTCGACAGGAGCCTCGGCGGCAGCGGCGCGGCCGTACTCGGCCTTGCCCATCTCGGACCACTCGGGCTCCTCGTCGGGCATGGAGCCAGCCTCCTTGCCGAAGAACTCCTTGAGGCAGTTGACGGCGACGATGAGACCCAGGACCATCAGCAGGACGGCGAAGACGAGCTGCAGGCCCTTGGTGGCGGCGACGGAGACGGCGGCCGTGGTGGCAGTAGCCGGGATGGTACCGAAGAAACCGTAGGCCTGGACAGCGGTCATGCAGCCCATGGCGCTCTGGATCAGCGAGGTGAAGGTGCAGCAGAGCAGGAAGACGACGGGCACGTAGAGCATCCAGCCCTTGCGGCCGGTGCACTTGCAGAACACGGCGAGGGTGATCATGGTCATGCCGCCGAGCAGCTGGTTGGAAGCACCAAAGAGCGGCCAGATGTTGGCATAGCCACCAAAAGCGAGGGCGAGACCAGGAAGCAGGGTGACGACCGTGGCGAACCAGGGGTTGCCGAGGACCTTCATGTAGCCGGCCTTGGACTCGATGGCCAGGGCGTCGTTGGTCTGGGCAAAGAACTCGGAGAACGAAGTGCGGGCGATGCGGGCGACGGCGTCGAGCGAGGTCAGGGCCAGAGCGGAGACGTTCATGGTCATAAAGACGGTAGCGAGCGTGCCGTCAACACCGAAGGCCTGCATACCGCGGGAGATGCCAGCGGCGAAGATCTGGAACGGGGTGGAAGCGACACCGGCGTTGAGGGCGCCGGTACCGGCGGTGTTCATGTCGGAGAACATGATGCCGGCGACGATGATGGCAAGGATGCCGACGAAGGACTCGACGATCATGGCGCCGTAACCGACCTTGACGGCGTCCTGTTCCTTCTCGACCTGCTTAGAAGAGGTGCCGGAAGAAACGAGGCTGTGGAAACCGGAGAGAGCACCGCAAGCGACGGAGACGAACAGGACCGGGAACATCATGCCGGAGGCAGTGGAGAAGCCGGTGAAGACCGGAGCGGTGATAGTGGCCTGACCGTTGACGCCCAGGACGACGATGCCGAGGACAGCGCAGACGATCATGACGATCATCATGATGGAAGTGAGGTAGTCACGCGGGGTCTTGAGCATCTGGATGGGCATAGCGCCAGCGAAGACCAGGTAGACCATGACGACGGCGAACCACTGGAACTTATCCAGGTAGACCGGGAACTGCATACCGACGGCGAACATGAGAACCATGAGGACCACGCCGGTGACGAACTCGGCAGCACCGGTGAGGTTGAACTTCTTCTGGGCCCAACCAAAGGCGATAGCGACAAAGGTGAACAGGATGGAGATGGTACCAGCGCAGCCGGCGGCATAGGACTTGGTGAAGTCGATGGCACCGGTAGCAGCACCAGAAGCGTCAACGGCCGGGGTGAACATGAACGTCTTGCAGACCATGTCGGTGAAAGCGGCGATGACGATGATGCAGAACAGCCAGCAGAACAGCAGGAACAGGCGACGGCCAGTCTTGCCGATGTACTTCTCGATGAGCTGAGCGAGCGACTTGCCGTTGTTCTTCATCGAGGCGTACAGGGCACCAAAGTCGTGGACGGCGCCAAAGAAGATGCCGCCGACGAGGACCCAGAGCACGACGGGCAGCCAGCCAAAGGCCATGGCGACGATCGTACCCGTAACAGGACCAGCACCGCAGATCGAGCTGAACTGGTGCGAGAACGCGGTGAAGGCGGAGACGGGCGAGAAGCTGTTGCCGTCCTTCATGCGCTTGGCCGGCGTGAGGGCCTCTTTGTCAACGCCCCACTTGTTGGCCAGCCAGCGGCCGTAGCCCAGATAGCCGCAGGCGAGCACCGCCGCGGCCACAACCATGAGCAAAACTCCGTTCATTACATTTCCTCCTCTAAAAAGAACTTCCTAGACATAAAAAATGAGGGCCGTCGGTTGCGCTCGACGGCCCTCATCTTCATCAGCCGCCCGTTATCGTACGGGCTAGCTGTATGTGCTAACCCGCATCAGATAATTACTACGCTGATAATGTTTAGCTGATGCGTGAACATGTCTAAGAAATCCTCTTCAATCATGATGCGAACGATCCGTGCGTGTTCACATCCCCCAGTGGTTGAAAAGGAGTATGAAACTTTAGTTACCTAAAGTCAACGCAAATTTGTAATGAATTTTCAACTTTTTTGGATTTCTCGGTATAAAACGCCACTGACCTCGGACTTTACCCCACGACAGTTTTTGCATGAGAGATGCCCCTCGGGAGCGGGCGGGCGTAT